>JADLBG010000589.1 GCA_020847895.1 Bryobacterales bacterium | reverse complement strand
CGGCCGCTCCAGCCACCATAAGATTGAAGCCATCTACAAGTGTTTTGCCCGCGCCATGAAGTATGCCTGCTCCACGGACCAGCGGTTGAAGGACCAACTGCCATCCACCAAGGGACTGCTATGATCGCCATCATCGACTACGGGGCCGGCAACCTCCGCAGCGTGCAGAACACCCTCGCTCAAATCGGGTCCGCCTACCGCATTGTGCACACGCCGGAACAACTGCGCGCCGCCTCGAAGATCATTCTGCCCGGTGTGGGCCACTTCGGCCAGATGATGCGCGCCCTCGAAATGATGGAGATGCACGACGCCATCCGCAAGCACATCGAAAACCGCGTTCCGTTCCTCGGCATCTGTCTCGGCCTGCAAGCCATGTATGAGGGCAGCGAAGAGGCTCCGGAACTGCGCGGGCTCGGCATTCTTCCAGGCTGCGTGAAGCGCTTTCCCGGCAATCTCCGCGTCCCGCACATGGGCTGGAATGAAATTGTCCCCCGCGAAGGCGCCGCGCTGCTCCATAATCTCGGCCCTCATCCCTACCTGTATTTCGCCCACAGCTATTACGCCCCCGCCGGCCCGGCCACCGCGGCTACCTGTGAGTACGGAGTTCCTTATACCGCCGCCATTGAAACCGGCAACCTCTTCGGGGTGCAGTTCCATCCGGAAAAATCGGGCCCTCTCGGTCTCCGCATCATGAAAAACTTCGTGGACCTCTAACCCATGCTCGCCAAGCGCATCATTCCCTGTCTAGATGTTACGGACGGACGCGTCGTCAAAGGAGTGCACTTCGTCAATCTGCGCGACGCGGGCGACCCCGTGGAACTCGCCGAGCGCTACAACCAACAGGGCGCCGACGAACTCGTCTTTCTCGATATCACCGCCTCGAGCGACCATCGCGAAACCATGGTGGATGTCATCGCCCGCACGGCCCGCAAGGTCTTCATCCCTCTTACCGTGGGCGGCGGAATTCGTACGGTCCTCGATGGCCGCGGGATTCTTCTCGCCGGAGCCGAGAAAGTCAGCGTCAACACGGCCGCCGTTCGCCGCCCCCAACTGATCGCTGAACTCAGCGAAGAATTCGGGGCGCAGGCCGTCGTTCTCGCCATCGACGCCCGGCGCCGTCCCGCCGGAGGCTGGAATGTCTACACCCACGGCGGGCGCACCGACGAAGGCATGGATGCCGTCGAATGGGCACAGCGCGGCCAGGATCTGGGGGCGGGTGAAATTCTGCTTACGTCCATGGATACCGACGGCGTGCGGCAGGGCTTCGATTGCGAACTGACTCGCGCTGTCTCCCGCGCCACTCACATTCCCATCATTGCCAGCGGCGGCGCGGGCAAGGAAGAGCATTTCCTGCGCGTCCTGACTGAGGGCGAGGCGGACGCCGCGCTCGCCGCCTCTATCTTCCACTACGGAACTTACACCGTGAACGACCTTAAACAATATCTTGATAAACACGGAATTCCCGTGAGGAAACTCGTGTGATTATCCCCTGCATCGATCTCATGGGCGGTAAGGTAGTGCAACTGGTGCAAGGCCGCAACAAGGCGCTCGAAGGCGGAACCGTCGATGAAATGCTTGCCCGCTTCGCGGCTTTCCCGGTCATCCAGGTCATCGACCTGGACGCCGCCATCGGCAGCGGCGGCAATGATGAACTTGTGGAATATCTCGCAGCCCGGGCCTCGACCCGCGTGGGTGGCGGAGTGCGCACGCCGGAGCGGGCGGAGAAGCTTCTGGCTCAAGGGGCGCGCAAAGTGATTGTGGGTACTTCCGCTTTCCAATCCGGTTGCGTCAACCATGACCTGCTCTCCGCCATCGCGGCCGCGGCCGGGCGTGAACAGATTCTTGTTGCCCTCGATTCCAAGGACGGGCGCATCGTCGTAAAGGGTTGGCGCGAAGCCACGCAACTCACCGCCGAAAGCGTGATCCGCGATCTCGAGCCCTACTGCGGCGGCTTCCTCTGCACCTACGTGGATAAGGAAGGCATGATGCAAGGCACCGATCTCGACTGGTTCCGCCGGCTGCGCGCCGCCACCGCGCACGAGATCACCGCCGCCGGAGGAATCACCACCTACGAGGATGTGCGGGAACTCCGGAAGATGAACATCCACGCCGCTCTCGGGATGGCGATTTATACGGGCCGCCTCGATTTGGAAATACTAGCGTCGATGAACACTCCCGCGTGCGATAAACGATAAAGATACAAATATCCGCTTAGTAACTACTCCTTCACTTAGGCATATACTAACAGTGCGTGGATGTGGCAGTTATTCCACGCGGCTAAGTTTTAGGAGAACTTACAAGTGGATCAACAGTACTGGGCCTGGTTGAACACAGAATGGAACGCCGGACGCCTCACGCGTCCCGGCATCGCGCTGCAGAGTTTCCGCAATCATCCGCGCACCTTCCTCAAGACGTACCCGCTTCAGAACAACTACGACCCGCAAAACGACGGCATCTTTCGAGCCCACATCTTTAACGGCGCCGCCGGACAACGTCCGGGCTCCATCCTCAAAACTCAAAACATGCACACCACGGAAAGCTTTACCATCCAGGCCGCCGCCGGCCAGCTTGGCGAAGGTCATCCATTCTGGCTCCACGGGTTGCACACCGGGCAAAGTAATCTGGCGCCCGTCTGGTATCTGCTCGATGGCGGCGGACCCGATATCATGCTTACCGCCAAGCTCACCGGCTGTACGTTCATTGCTAGGCCGGCGGCCGGCCATCCCCCGGGCTGCGTCGAGATCACCCACTTGCAGCCGAATCAGGAGACCGGCGTTGCTCTCAACACCAGAATGAACGTCCATGGCCAGCAAGCCTACGGCCGTCTCCGTTATGACATCAGCATCCGCTCCATCAATGTCATCGGAGTCCGCCAGAACGGCGCCTGGAAGGTCTACGCCCAGAAACTGGAGAAGCAGAACCTCGCCATCCGCAGCGTCACGCGCGTCTTCCCGCCCGAGTAAATCCCGCCACGCGCTCTTTTCGCCGCGGAAACGCCGCAACGGCATGGAACGGCGAGGGAACAACTTCCGGCCTCCATGCGTATCCATTGCTGGAGGCCAGATCCATGTATTGCACGCATTGTGGGCAAGAGACCCCTGAGAACGCGAACTACTGCAGCGCCTGCGGGTGGGTGACCCCCGCCGGAGAAGCGGTCCGGCAGGCGAGCGGCTATGCGCCGCGGCGGCTCTTTCGCCTTCCTTACGACAAGAAAATCGCCGGCATCTGCTCCGGAATCGCCAAGTATCTGGATATGGATGTGACGATGGTGCGTATTTTCGTCGTCGCCATAGCCTGCGTGACAGGCTTCGTGCCCGGTATCATCGCTTACCTCATTGCCTGGTTCATCATGCCGGTGGAATCCGAACTGCCGCGCCTCGCGGGTGAGCAGCCCGCCCACGCAAAATAGGTGATCAGCGCCAGGATTCGTCAAAGAAGCCGGCGGCTGTTACTTCGCCCTTGGCGTCGAGCACGGCCCAATCGCCCAGCCGGGGGAAGAGAAGGGCGTTGGTGCCGGTGAGGTCCTTGGCGCCGAACGTGTAGCCCGAATTCAACACGACATAGCGTGAAGTATCGAGCGGGTTCGGGTAGATGGCCACCAGAAGTTGGTTCTCGCCTTCAAAAGTCTTGCCCGCAATCTTGATCTTCTTTGCATTCCAATCGAAGGGAAGCTGCGGCAGGAGCTTTCCGATCAGCCGGTTGGACTTGGCATCCCCGAAAAGAATGAGGTTGTAATTCCGAATGTCGTCATCGGTGACATCGCTCTCATTCTTTATCGGGATGTCCGCCCGGAAGTACTTGTCATAATTGGCGCGGAAGGTTTCCAGCCTCTCGAGCGCCAGCGGATTGCCGCCGTTTGGGCGGACGCAGAGGAAGGGCTCGAAGAAGGCATCGTCGATGGGACCCTGAAGGGCGTGGCGTTTTCGGAGCCCCCCTGGGTTCGTCTCGAACGGCTTCCATTTGCCCTTGACCAGCGAGAACGTGGAGGCCCTTTTGAAGGATTGGCCGTCGATGGTGACTGCCGCCGGCTTTCGCAGGTGGAGGCGGGTGACGCCCCTGGTGGCGATCTTCACGCTATCGCCATCGCGCGAGGCGTCCACTTCCCCGCGCGTGTAGTGCCGGCTGAGGCCGTCAATGCCGATCCAGCCGCATTCCCCGTAACGGGTGGTGTAGGTGAGGAAGTGGATATGATCGCGATCCCGGGGGGTAGCGAGCGCCTTGGCAATGAACTCCTCGGACTCTTTCTTCTTTTCCGGATCGAATTTATGACCGATGGGCGGTCCCACAAGGAACAGAGCGCGAAGGCCGGCCGGGTCAAATTGCTCCTTGGCGAGTTGCTCCTTGATGTTGACCGAGGCCTGAAGTTGCGGGTCATTGATGCTGCCGTAGCCCACGGTGGGGACCATCAGGGCATTGCGGGCGTAAAGGTACGCGTCGTAGATGGTCCAGGCCTGCTTCTGGTAGTCGGGGGCATTGGGGAGCTTGGCATAGCGAAGCGTTTCACTGAACCCGGCTCCGGCTTCGATGGCGGCCCAGCGGGTGGGGTAATGGAGACCGATGTGCCAGGCGCCCGCGCCTCCCATGGAGAAACCGCGGAGCACGATCCTGTCCTGGTCGATGGTGTAGTTGCGGAGGACGGCATCGAGGGCTTCGAAAACGTCCGTTTCCCCGGCCCAGCGATAGGCGTTGTTGGTGCGGCCGAAGACATGCAGTTCGATGCGGTCCGGGAGCGGGGTCACCGGCTTGCCCCATTCGGCATCGGCGAGGAAACTCACCTCATTGAGGCGTTGATTGCGCCCGTGAAGGACGACATCCAGGCGGATGGGCGTGCCGCGGCGGTACGTCTCCGGAACGATCACCATATAGGGCTGAAAGCTGCCGTCGATGCGGGAGCGGTAGCCTCGAGCAACGCGGCCGGTGGCATCCGGCCAGGAAGGATGGCCGGCCTCGAGTTCCCTGGCGCGCGCCTGCCCGGCATTGAGGACCTTTAGGGTGTTATCGTAATACGCCCTGGTGAGGAACTCCTCGGCGTGGCGAAGAATCCATTCCCCGGCCTTGAAGTAGACCGCCACGTCGGCCGACACGTCGGGATTGGAGAACGAGAGCGAAGGCGGCCTGGAAAGGTGGGTCTTGATGGCCTCAATTTCCGCGCCTGTGGGCTTGTAGGGCGCGGGCGCCGGCGCAGGAGTGAATTGAGCGAAGGCCGAGGCGGCAAGCAAGGGTAGGATGAACTTCATCTGGATGTGTTAGCCGTGGCGGATGACGAGAACGTCGCCGTCTTTGACAATATACTCTTTTCCTTCGAGCCTCAGCAGTCCTTTCTCTCGAACCCCCGGATAGCCTTTGAGGTCCACCAGGTTTTTCCAGTTGACCACCTCGGCGCGGATGAACTTCTTTTCGAAGTCGGAGTGAATGGCTCCCGCCGCTTTGACGGCGGTGGAGTGGATGGGGATAGTCCAGGCGCGGACTTCCGTTTCTCCCGCTGTGAGGAAGCTCATGAGGCCGAGGAGCATGTAGGTGGCGGTGATGACGCGATTGAGGCCGGGACTCGAGAGGCCGTAGCTCGACATGAGTTCGGCGGCCTCTTCGGGGGTGAGTTCCGCCAGTTCCGCTTCGATCTTGCCGCACACGGCGGTAACGGCGG
This sequence comes from Bryobacterales bacterium, assembly GCA_020847895.1. Lineage (GTDB taxonomy): Bacteria > Acidobacteriota > Terriglobia > Bryobacterales > Bryobacteraceae > CADEFT01. Next base: position 15,649 of record JADLBG010000589.1, on the reverse strand, counting down.
TGTGCGCCCGCGAGCCGAGTTTTTCCGTGTAAGCCGCTTCCACCTCGGCCAGATTAGGGGCGCTCTCTTCCCCGGCGTTGATCACATAAAGCATGGGCTTTTGCGAGAGAAACTGGAAGCCGCGAATGCGTTTTTCCTCATCTTCATTGAGCGGCATCTCGCGGAGGGGCTTGTCGGACTCGAGCACCTCTTTACAGCGGATGAGGATTTCATACTCGTGTTCGATCTCGGGGGACTTGATCTTTTTGCGGTCCTTTTCCAGACGCTCGAGGCGCTTTTCGACGACAACGAGGTCGCTGAGGATGAGTTCAATGTCGACGTCGTCGCGGTCGCGCACCGGATCGACGGAGCCTTTTTCATGAGGGACAGTAGGGTCCTCGAAGATGCGGAGCACGTGGGCGAGGGCGTCGACGACGCGCAGGCTGGCGAGGTATTGGGGGTCGCGAAGGGCTTCCTTGTTGATGGCCGGGAAATCGACATACTCCACTACCGCTTGAGTGACCTTGGGCGGTTCGAAGATGGCGGCAAGCTCGTCCAGGCGCGGGTCCGGGACTTTGGCGATGCCGATGTGGGTTTCCATGGAGCCGACGCGCGTGGCCTGGTGGACGCCGGTAAGGATGGTGAAGAGCGATGTTTTGCCCGTCATGGGCAGGCCGATGATTGCGGTTCTCATGAGAATGTGTGAACTTCTATTGTGACAGGGCGGACAGGCGCGGGGTGGAAACAGCGAAAAGAGTGTTCCGGATTGTTCCGAAGTGTTCCGTTCCCGGCCAGGTTGTGTCTCGCCATACTACCGGCAGATTAGCATGCGGGAGGTGGACGGACTCTTGGTCAATGCGTATAACTACTTTGTTATGTAGTAAATGCGAATTCAGAACGGGTTGTGACCGGTACCCTCGGCCACCGGAATGAGCGTCGGCGCCGGGGTCCTCGATTGTGGCATGAAGAACAATGTCTGGTCTGGCTGGTGATTGCCGTTCTCACGGGGTGCATGAACATCTTTTGTGACAGGGCGGATGGGCACGGTAGAAACCTGCGCAGTGAAACAGCCGTCTGAATCCAGTAGATCCCACGGTAAAATGAAAGCATCTTGATGTCTCGTTTCTGGTTGGTTCTTCTCTTCTTCGCCGTGTGCGCTTTCGCCCAGGACCCCGGGCAACCTGCGGAATCCGAGCAAAGCGAGAAGTCCGCCGCTCCAGCGGAAGCCGCGGATACTGCCAATCCGCCGGATGACGGCGACGTGGCCTCAATCCGCCCGGCAGCACCGGCTTCCAAGGCGCAGCCCAAGCGCATCCTTGGCCTCATGCCCAATTACAGGGCAGTGAGCGCGGGAACCATTCCGCCGCCGCCCACCCCAAAGCAGGCGTTCAAGATCGCCACCCAGAACAGCTTCGATTACTCGTCGTTCGTTTTCGTGGGCATCACTTCGGCAATGTCGTTTGGCACGGGCGGACATCCGCAACTGGGCGTGGGCATGAAAGGATACGGCCGGTATTACTGGCGAGGCTTCGCCGACAAGACGAATGGGAATTATCTGGTGATCTTCGCGCTGCCCACCATATTCCACCAGGATGAACGCTACTACGCCATGGGCGAGGGGGCGTTCTGGAAGCGAGCCGCGTACGCCGCGTCACGGATCCTGATCACGCCGAACTACCAGGGCCACAACAGTTTCAATGCCTCCGAGATATTCGGAAGGGGGATTGCGCAGGGCATCTCGACATCCTACTACCCGAGCGACAGCCGGACATTGGGAGCGCTTGCGGTGAAATACGGATACGCCCTGGGCCGCGATGCGCTCACCAATGTGTTTCGCGAGTTCTGGCCAGATATCGCGACGCATGTCCTGCACCGCCATCCCTGACCGGGGAAGGCCCGCCGAGGTCACAAACCCGTGCGGCTAAACGCACTCCATCCGAGGTTGGCGGATCTCCTCGCGCTGTGACGGCGGAAGATTCCCGGGCGGCGGCGGCGCCGGACCGGAGGGCGGCTCGAACGCAGCGGCCAGCGCTCCGCAATCGGACCATGCGTCGATCAGGGGCCGCGAAATGCCGATGTCGGCGTGCAGCGCGCCGCGGAGTTCCTCTGCGGTCAGGTCTCGAGTGGAGACGCCGGCGCGCGTTCTCTCATAGCGCGTACTTCCGCGAAGAAGGATCATCCGGCCGGGGAGGCTGCGAAGCGCGTACAGACGCTGGTTAAAGGGGCTCTGGCGGCGGGAGTTCTCGTAGTTGGCGAGGGCCGCCTCGGGGGAGATGGATTCAGGGAAGATGCGGCACGGGAGGAAGAAGGCCTGATGAGGGCCGCGTGTCCAGACAACATGGCCGGCGGAATCGGGTTCGACTTCGACGTTGGTGACGCCATCGCCGTAGGTGTAGAGGCTGCCGGCTAAAGGAACCGGTTCACGGGTCAGGAGCGAGGAGTCGGCCAGGAATTCCGCTGTGTCCAGCGTGACGATGACTGTTCCATGGTTTCGAACCCCGATGTCGTGCATGGATCCGGTAGCGAGGCGGGCGCGGAAGCCGAGCGCGCACAGAAATTCATAGAGCGCATTGGACCCGGACCAGCAGGTTCCGCCCGCGCCCGTCTCGAGCCAGGCTTCGAAGAAATCCGTCGCATCGCGGCCGGGGAGAGGCGAACCCGCGCGCAGGGCGAGCATCTTGCGCACGTTGTCGAACGGGACGCGTCGGCTCCAGGCGTTGTAGACCCGGCGAAGTCCTTCTAGCGTTGGGGGCGGCGTGTTGCCGAGGCCCAGGCGCCGCAGCACGCGGCCGCGGAGCCTGTCGGAAATTCCGGGCGAAACACCCGCCGTCATGCAAGCTCCTCTGCCAGCCGTCGGTGACTCTTCTCGCTTTGCCCGATTGCGTCGGGTTGTTTGTGCGCATTCATGCAAACATTGATCACAAACATCAATAAAGAGAGGACCACCACAACAGAGGAAACGGCGATCAGCTTCGCCGCCGGCTTGACTCCATAAACATAGAGCGAAAGGCTCACTGCCATCTGCCTTCTCCTTCCTAATTACCGATAGAGTGCTTTGGAATACGCTTCCGGGCGTCTCTGTACGGAAACGCGAAAAGAGAAGAACAAAAGGTTCAGCCGGTGACGGAATTTTGCGCCACGCCGCGGCCGCTCAACTCCATATGAACCTGGAGACCAAGGCGCGCGATCAGTTGCGGCATCGCCTCGATGTCCGCGGTGGAAGTCCGGAAGTTGACGATGCAGAAACGCAGCGCGAACGTGCCGTTGATGACGGCATTCGAGACGAATGCTTCACCGCTTTCCTCAATCGCTGCCATCAGGCGCTGGTTCAACTGATTGAGGTACTCCTCAGTTTCCGTGGAACCGACGCCGGCGCGAAGTTCCACTGGAACGTAGCGCAGCGTGGTGATGCTCAGATGATGGGTCAGCGCCTGCAAATCCGGATGGGCGAGCGCCAGTTCATAGAGATGCCGGGCGAGAGCAATGTCATCCTCGATCATCTCGCGGTACCCTTCGGCGCCGGCCTGCTGGAGCGCCAGCCAGACCTTCAGGGCGCGAAACCCGCGCGAGTTTTGAGGCCCGATGTCGAAGTAGTTGGTGGCCTCCTGCCCGAAGCTGTAGTAAGGCGGATGGTAAGAGAATGCGTTGCGCAAAGCGTTGGCATCACGGACCAGGGCGCATCCCGCCTCGAGCGGCGCGTACAGCCACTTGTGAGGATCCACGGCCACCGAATCGGCCAGACGCAGTCCCGCCAGATCAGCCGGCGCATCCTCAATGGCGGACGCAAATGCTCCGTAGGCGCCGTCGACATGCAACCACAGGTTACGTTCCTTCGAGAAAGCCGCCAGATCCGGGAGGGGATCGACCGCTCCCGTGCTGACCGTACCCGCGGAGCCGGCAACGAAGAACGGGCGGTAGCCCTCTTCGACATCCTGCCGCCAGGCGGCTTCGAGAGCCCTGAGATCGATGCGCTGGCGCGGGTCGGTGGCGATCCAGCGAATGGCATCGGTACCGAGGCCCGCAAGGTCGGCGGCCTTTTGAATCCAGGTATGCGTCTCGGAGGACGCATAGGCGCGGAGCGGAGGGCCGCCGGAGACCCCGCGCTTGCGAACATCCCAACCGGCCTGCGCGGCGCGGGCAGCCAGGAAACAGGTGAGGTTCGCCATGTTTCCTCCGCTGACGAGGAGACCTCCGCAATTGGCCGGGTAGCCGATAAACCGCGCAAGCCAGCGAACCACCTGGACTTCGATTTCCGTGGCCACCGGCGCCAGTTTCCAGGCGCCCGCATTCGCGTTGACAGAGGCGGCCAGCAGATCGGCGAGCATGCCGATGGGGGCGGCGCTCGAGGTGATGTAGCCGAAGAAACGGGGATGGCCGTTGAGGAGGGAATGCTCAAAGATGAGGTCGGAAGCCTGCTCGAGCAGCGCACCGGCATCCTTGCCGGTCTCAGGCAGCGGACACGCCGCTCCGAAGGCGGCTCGAACTTCCTCGGGAGACTCGCAAGGCGTCACTGGGCGCGTGGGGACAGAGGCGAGAAAGTCCGCAATCCTGTCGATGAGGTGGTGGCCGAGAGCGCGAAACTGCTCCTGCGTCATCTCGAGAGGCGCGACGCGGTTTCTCAGTTGATCGATCCGGGAGGAAGAAGACATATACTGATTACCGTAACCCTTCGAACAGGTCAGTCTCCAGTTTGCGTCCGCCATTGACGGAACTGTAGAGCCGGTAGAATTGCTGGGAACCCCAAAGCATCTTTTGCTGTTCTTCGCTCAACGTCTCCAGCCGTTCATAGATGGACATCTGCGTCTGGTGGCAGCAGACAGCCTTCCAGACGGTAGGCCAATAAGAGGCGGTGTCGATCTCGGTGGTAACGGCCCAATCCGGCCAGGGAGTCGCCTGCCGCGGAACGCCATCCACGATAGACGTGAGCTTGCGGAAGGCGGCCTGATAGGCCTCCCATTTGTCATTTCGCCATGCCAGGCAGTGGAGTTTGGCAACGCTGTGCGGTTCCAGGGCGCCGGTATCTGATCCGATGTCCATGCGGTAGGAGGCGTCAGCGGCGCACATGGCGGCGGCGGTGGTGAATTGAGAGATGGCGATGTGGTCGGGGTGGCCGTAGGCGCCGTCCGGACCGAAGGTCACCACCACGTCGGGCCGGATGCGCCGGATGTGGGAGAGAATATCGCGGACGGCTGTCCTCGAATCGACCTGGTCCACGCCTCCATCCGGGTACCCGAGTACAGAGACTTCCCTGACGCCGAGCACGGCCGCGGCGGCTCGCAGTTCCGCTTCCCGAACACGGCCGACTTCCTCGATATTGGCTGATTTCCCGGCGGCGCCGAAGCGGCCGCGCTCTCCGCGCGTAGCCGTCACCAGATAGGTGTCGACATTCTCGGCGGCGTATTTCGCCAGAGTACCGCCGAATCCCAGCGACTCGTCGTCCGGATGGGCCAGGACGGCCAGTAGTTTGAACGCCTCACTCCTCATAACTCTATTGGCGAGAAACAAGGCGCCAAACAGCTCATGCGCTGTCTTCTAATTCTAATTCACACGTGCATTTCACACGTGGAATGATGGGCGCTTTACGCGCTGCGGGAAGATTATCGAGTCTCCGGACTACCGGTGGCGTCCACCGCCCCCGCGTCCGCCGAAGGAACCACCGCCTCCGTGCCCGCCGGAAAAGCCGCGGCCGCCGGAGAATCCTCCTCCGCCACCCGACATCCGGGGAGAGGAAAACGATCGCGGCGCGGAGAAACCGCGGCTCGGCGCCGAGAATCCGCCACCGCCGAAACTACGCGGAGAGGAGAATGACCGCGGGGCGGAGTAGCTGCGGCTGGGCGCCGGAGTAGACCGGAACCCACCGCCGTAACCGCGGGGACTCGAGACCGATGGCGGAGCGGAATAGCTTCGCCCAGGGGCCGAATAGCTCCGGTTGGGGGCAGCGTACGATCTCGAGGAGAAGGATCCGCTATTGCCCGGCGCCGCGGATCCGCGCGAAAACGACCGGCCGGTGGATGGTTCATTTCCAGAATTCCGCGCCGAGCCGTAGCCGCGGGCGCCCTGAGACGGGGATGCGTAGTTGCGCCACCCGTTGGAGGAGCGGGTGTTGGGTATTGTTTGCTGGGAACCCGCGCCGCCGCGGCTGCCCGACCGCAATCCCGAGTTTCCGGAAGGAGCGAAGCCGCGGGAAGAGGATTGCCCGTTCGAAGGCGCCCGGTTGCCGCCGAAGCTGCGCCATTGGCCGGAACCAGAGGACCGGTCTCCCGCGGCGCCTCCGTGCAAGCCACCCCTGTTCGAAAATGAGCCGGAGTTGGGAGAGAATCGTCCGCCGCCGGCGTAAGTCCGTCCGCCGCCGGAAGGTCCGCGATCCATGCCGCCAGCACCGAACCGGCTGCCTCCAAACCTGCCCGCCACGGCCCGGTTGGGGTAGGGAACTCCCATCCGGTGGCCGGGATCATGCATCCATCCGACCCGTCCGCCAATCCTTCCGCCGCCGGCATAGCCTCCGTAGTATCCCCCACTGCCGTAATAGCCGCCGTGACCGCCAAAGTAGCCGCCACGGAACCCGTAACGATTAAAGAAGCCGACGTTCACATAGAGGCTTCGGCCGAACCATCCACAACCCCATCCCCATCCGCCCCAGCCTCCCCAACCCGGGAAATAGGCGCTCATGTAGTACGCCGGGCCGAAGCCGAAGCCGAAGCCGAAACCGGCCGGATACCACAGGTCAGGGTAATACCCCCAGACAGGCGGCCCCCAGACATAGGCGGGGCTGTAAATGGGAACATAGATCACCTGCGGGTTGGCGGGCTCGATTTCAATGACATCCTGGCCGTCCTGAGCGGCGGTAGTCACAACCTGCTGCGGAGTGGTAGCCAGCCTGCCGTTGGCCCGCGCGCGGGCGCGCATTCGCTGGACGGCGCTCATCACATCGGCCTGCTGAGCAAGGAAGGCGTTCCCAAGATCCGTGGTCCATCGAATGTCGTTGGCCAGCAGACCTAGCGCGTCGGGAAACGCTACCAGCGCCTGAACGCTCGGATCCCAATTCTGTTGCCGTGCCGCCTCCATCAGTTGCGACCCCTTGAGATTGCCGTTCTGCCGGAGCCACTGCTGCGCTTCCACCACTTCAAGCGGGTAAGTGCTGGCGGAGAGGACCTGACTGAGGAGCGGATCCGGATAGAGGGCGATAGGCGCCACCAGGTTATCCAACTGGTTTGCGGAAAGTGATGGAGCAGGCTGCTGCGTGTCCGCCGGCTGGGGTTCCGGAGCGGCGGCATCCTGGGCAAAGCCCGAAATGAGGACGACAAGGAGGACACCAATGGCTGCGGCTCCCCAGCGAAGGACCGTTTTACTCGATAATCGACGCATCGCGCACCGCCTTCTGCCCCTGATTTCCGGGCATGCTTTGGTGAGAGCACGTCAAGGACCGAACGCAACTGCCTAAAGATAGAGCACTTGATTGCATCAGGTCAAGAAGATCGATGGCCGAGAACCACCATGGCGGTGGAAATGAACCACCTGTGGGAGCGAGCTTGCCGTGTGGGACGAGTCTAATAGGGACAGAACGGGCCGCCACTGACCACCAGTTGATATAACTCCCGCAAGGGGACGGGCGCCGACTGTGGGTCGACCGCATCTTCCAGAGGAGCATTCCCATAGACGCCGACCAGGCAAAGCAGCAGGCGATGATTGCCGGCGGTGACTCTTTCCATACGGAGACTGAGGTGGAGTAGCTCAATTCCGGAAGGATGCTGCGCATAGTCATCGGTGAGCACGTGCAGTTGGCCGCAACTCTTGCTGCCGCCCCAACGGAGGGCGGTGAGAATGGAGTTGGCGACTTTGCAACTCCGGCAGGGCAGTCCGGTTCCGCAGCCGCCTTCGGCCTTGGGGACGTTCAAACATCTCAGGGCCTCGCCGAAGCGCTTGCCCAGTATTTCCTGCAAGCTGGCGGCATCGCACAAGGTAAGAAATGCACGATTGGCGTAAACCACCTGGCGGTGCTCATTGAACAGGACCAAGGGCTGGGGGACCATCTCGAGGGCGTGGGGGAGAGGCGCCCAGGCGATGATCTCCGAATAGATTGAGTAGACTACCTCGGGGGGAGCGACTTCGGGCGGGAGAAATGACGACTGCTCCATGCGCTCGCTCATGTCAAGCTTATCGGCGCATGGAGGAGCGATTTTAAGAGGACGTCAAGCCGTTCTCTGCCGGGGTGAGGAATAGCCGAGTTTCATGGAAATGGCGTCACATTCCTGCCTCATTCGCAAGCCCGCGGCGCGGACCACTTCTTCGGTGAGGACGCTCGCGCTGCCGGAGATGCTCAATGCGGCAACGGGACGCCCGGCCATGTCCAGAATCGCCGATCCGACGCAACTGAGCCCCGGCTCGGACACTCCCTGGTCAATGGCATAACCGGCTTGTCGAACCTGCTTCAGTTCCACAATCAGCTCCTCGATTCCCGCCGAGGTGTAGGTCCGGCCGGCCAGGGCCGCGATGCGCTCATCGGCGAGGTGCGCCAGAATGCTGCGCCCCAGGGCGGTCTTCGGGAAGGAAAGCATGGTGCCGAGGATGGCATGCATGCGCACCGAATGCAATCCTTCCACCATGTGGCGGTAGACCAGATGATCTCCTTCCACCACGGCGAGGTTTACGGTCTGCTCGAATAGCGAAACCAGGCGCGTCATCGCCGGCCTTGCAAGCTGGGCGAGGGTGGCGCTCAGCGGAGGCTGGCCGAATTTTTCCAACCGTTCCGAGACGAAATAGCGGCCTTGTGCGCTCTCGAAGCGGACCAGTCCCAGCCCGTCAAGGCTGCGCAGAATGCGGTTTACGGTCGCCTTGGGCAAGCCCACCCGCTCCACCATGTCGGCCAGACGCAAACCCTTGCCATTGCCCTCGTGTAGTACGTCGAGTATCCGGAAGGTCTTCGAGAGGACCTTGATTGGTTCGGACTTGCCGCGCATTTGCGCCCTTACCACTGGAAGCGGCCGACGATGATGTGGTGCATGCGCGAGGTGCCGATGTCGGAGAAACTGCCCCGGCCGATGCCGGCGAAGGTGCCGAAGTTGGCGCGGTTGGCGAGGTTGAACACGCCGTTCGGATCGGGGAATTGCGGCTCCTTTGTCGGGTTGTTCACGTCCCAGCGGATGCTGAAGATCAGCCGTTCCGTGAATTTGAACTCCTTGGACAGGGAGAGCTGCGTCCAGCGCAATCCCGGTGACTCGAAGGTGTTCCGTCCCAGCGTTCCCGCGGTGAACGGCGCCGGGTAGGCGAAGGCGTCGAAGCTGTAGTAGCGGTTTTGGGCGCTGAGGGGGAAGCGGTTGGGGCCGATGGTCCAATCCTTGGGCTGCGCCTGGTCATTGGGAAGAACCTGGATGGGACGGGAGGCGCCGGGGAGGTAGCGATAGGGGCTTTGGGCGAAAGTGACGGTGGTGGGGGGACCGGATTGGAAGGTCTGGGTCCAGGCGAAATCCCAGTTGCCGAAGACCCGGTTGCTCACGCCGCCCCCGTTCATCCACTTGCGCCCCTTGCCGAAGGGCAGTTCGTAAGTCATGACACTGACGAAGCGGTGACTAACGTCATAATTGGCGCGGGCCTTTTCGAGCGAGCGGTTGTAGTAGGTGATTCCGGAGGAGGTTCCATCGTCATCGGAGTTGTTGATGGTCTTGCCGAGTTGATAGAAGGCGTTGAGTGTGAGCCCCTGCGCGAAGCGGCGCTCGAAGCGGAGCATTCCGCTGTGATAGGTGTTGTGGCCGTAGTTGGAGTAATGCTGGATGGAGCCGAATTGCGTGTAGGGCTTGTAGTTCTGGGTGGCGTTGGCGATCTGGTTCAGCGTGGTCAAGTCGGTGGAAATATTCAGCGGAACGGCATTGATGTCCCAGTTATTGAGCAGGCCGACGCCCGAGGATCCCTGGTAGAGGACCTCCACCAGCCAGCTGCCGGAAAGCTGGCGTTGAATGCCCGCGGACCAGTTGTACACATACGGCAGGCGCATGTTGGGGTCAAACCAGGAAGCGGCCCGGCCGCTGTAGTTCGAGCCCTGGAAGGGAACGCTGCCGTCCGAAGCGGTCGGGTAGCTGAAGGCCGGCGGCCCCTGCGAAAGCAGGAAGGCGTGGCGCGGGTCTCCGGGAGCGGCCTGGACGTTGGCTGTCGCCAGATACTCTTCGAAGTTCTGGTTGGTGCCGTTAGTCATCAGGTCGATGGCGAAGGCGCCGAAACTGGCGCGGAAGACGGTCTTGGGGGTGAAGGTCCAGGCAAGGCCGAGGCGCGGCTGGAAGTTGTTGATGTCGCGGCTGGCAAGGCTGCCCTTGCCATGAACGATAGCCCCCTTGCGGCCGGTGAGGGGATCCGTGGCGTTGGGATCAAACTGGGATTGCTGCCCGTACTTCGTGCTGAACGGCGATTCGTACGACCATCGCACGCCCATTTCGAGGGAGAGATTTCGCATGGGCCGCCACGAGTCCTGGAAGTAAAGGCTGTGCTGCCACCAGCGGGGGAGCCATGTGGCGGTGTTTCGCGAATAAACTCCTTGGACAACGGTTCCGAGCAGGAGGGAGGCAAATGCGTTTCCGGTATTGGGGCGGAAGGGATATTCCGTGCCGCCCATGCGGTATTCGCCGGAGGGCTGCGCCGTGGGGAGTGAGTTGTAGCGGGTGCGGATGAGTTCGTAGCCGGCTTTGAAGGTATGGCGGTCGTGGACCTTGGTGAAGTTTTCCTGGAAGGTGAAGTCCTCGCCCACCTGGCTCGAGCGGCCTTGCGGACCGAGGCCGTAGAACATGCCTCCGCCGGAGTTGCGGAACTCGGGGAAGGTCTCCTTGCTGACGTTGGGGATGCCGAGCTTGCCGGCCCAGTCCTGGTTGTAGCTTTCCGGGGTGGCGGTGAAGACGCGGCGGTTGAAGCCTAAACGGATTTCGTTGACGGTAGTCGGATTCAAGGTGTAGGAATCGGAGATGGCGACGTTGCTGTAGTCAATCGGCTTGATATAGACGTTGCCGTAAACGATGTCGGTGAGTTCCCGCACCGGCCGTTCTTCGCTGCGGTGGCGGATGAGTGAATAGCGTCCGAAGATCTTATGTTTGACGCTGAACTGGTGGTCGATCTTGCCGTCGTAACGGGAGAATATGTATCCGCCGAAGGCGGGGATGGTGAGGTTGTTGTTCGGCCCGCTCGCGGTGATGACGCCGGGATCGGTCTGCGCTTTCCAGGGTTTGAGGTCGATGAGTTTGCGCGCCACGGGATCGAACATCGACTGCGGCACGACGTTGCCCGGAAATGGATCGCGCGCCCATGCCCCGTTCTCCTGCCTGGTGGTGAACGGATTGTAGATGGGAAACCCCGCGCCGTTGAAGGAAAAATCGCCGCCAAGCATCTGCGGGCTCGGCACCGTGCCGGTGAAAGTTTCATTGACCTTCTCGTAGTGCTGTTGGAAACCGGCAAAGAAGAAGGTCTTGTCGCGCTTGATTTTGCCGGAAGCGGTTCCGCCCCATTCCTGGTAGACGAAGTCGCCCTCGCGCGGCAGTTGCTCGAGGTAGGCGCGATGAATAAGTTTGCCGTTGGTGTAGCGGTCTTCCAGTGAGCCGTGGAACTCATTCGTACCGCTCTTGAAGACGACGCTCAATAACCCGCCGCCGGAATGCCCGAATTCGGCGGGGGTGCCCGAGGTCCACATTTTAAACTCCTGGATGGAGTCTAGGCTGGTGATCATCGTGCGCTGATAGTCGCCCACCTGGCCGACGGCGGGTTCCTTGCCGTTGACCCCGTCCATGGAGTAGCCGATGGCGCGCTGGCGCTGCCCGTTGGCGTGCTGTCCGTTGATGTTGGTCATGTCGGGCATGTAGAGCAGGACGCGGTGGACGAACTTCTGCATGACAGGCAGTTTCTGTACCAGGTCGCTTTCCAGAATCTGTCCGTTTCCGGCGGTTTCCGTGGTGAGGAGGGGCGTGGTGGCCTCCACTTGAATGGACTCGGTGACGCTGCCTACCTCGAGCACCACGTTGATGCGCGGCTGTTCGTTGATGCGGAGAATGAGTCCGCTTTCCTGGTACTTCTTGAAGCCCGCTGCCTCGATTACCAGTTCGTAGGTTCCCGAACTGAGGTTGGGGATGTAGTACGAGCCGGCGGCGTTCGTCACGCTCTCGGAGACGAACTGCGTTCCCAGGTTGCGAACGGTGACCTTGGCGCTCGGCACGAGCGCTCCCGTGGAATCAGTGACCGTGCCGACGACGGTGGCGGCGCCAGTGGTTTGCGCAAAGGCGGAGGCCGAGCAGGCGAGGAGAACAAGCACGAGATGAAGCATAACCGGGACCCTTTTGTCGGAATGAAATTGAAGCGACAATGCGAAAAATATCATTCAGGGGAGGGGAAACGCAAGGAAATTCGAGCAAGTGTGTTTCGCATTGTGGGACGGCGGAGAACACGATTAACGACAATCGCTTTACTAACCTCCAGCCCCGCTATCCCTTCCACGTCCCTGCCTGTTTTTTGACATCATGTTTGGGATGCCCACTCCGAACACCCTGCTCGATGTGATTCAAGCCGCTCCCGCCGGGCGCACCGCGATTCTTCTCCCCGAAGCGGGAATCCATGTCACCTACGAGTCGCTGCGCAACCAGGTGAGAAGCATGGCCGATGCGCTCGCCTCGCTCGGTATTCAAAAGGGGGACCGCATCTCGACGGTACTGCCGAACGGATTGCCGGCCATTGTAAGTTTCCTCGCCGCGTCGATTGCCGGGACCGCGGCGCCGCTGAATCCGGGCTATCGCGAGGAGGAGTTCCGGTTCTATCTCGAGGACACGAACGCGAAGCTGGTGCTGTGCCCGGCGGACGGAGCGGGGGAAGCGCGGCGGGCGGCCGCGGCGCTGGGGATTCCGGCGCGCTCTCTCGAGATGGACGCCGCTGGGGTCGTGCGAATCGTAGACGCGCCGGGCGGAAAGACCGCATCCGCGCCGTCGCCCGATGACGTGGCGCTGGTGTTGCACACCAGCGGCAGCACGGGGCGTCCCAAGCGCGTTCCCATTCTGCACCGCAACATTGCGGCGTCGGTGTGCAATATCGTGGCGCATTATTCGCTGACGCGGAAAGACACGGCGCTCTGTGTGATGCCGCTGTTTCATGTGCACGGGCTGGTGGCATCGACGCTATCCACGCTCTATTCGGGCGGCACGGTGGTGGCGCCGGCGAAATTCAATCCGCTCTCGTTTTGGCGCACGGTTCGCGACGCGCACGTCACCTGGTATTCCGCGGTTCCCACCATCCACAGCCTGCTGCTCTCGCGCGCCGGCGAAGAGCGTCCCGCGGGCGCCGAAGGACTGCGCTTCATCCGCTCGTGCAGCGCCGCGCTGCCGCCGGAAATGATGGAGAAGATGGAGCGCGTATTCGGAGCGCCCGTGCTCGAGGCTTACGGCATGACGGAGGCTTCACACCAGATGGCGTCGAACCCGCAACCGCCCGCCGTCCGGAAACCCGGATCCGTGGGGCCGGGGACCGGAATCAAAATCAGCATCATGGACGAAGCGGGCAACCACCTGCCCTCCGATACGCGGGGCGAGGTGGTGATTCAGGGTCCGAACGTGGTTTCCGGTTATGAGAACAACCCGGAGGCGAATGCAAAATCGTTCACCAACGGATGGTTTCGCACGGGCGACCAGGGGTTTCTCGATGCCGATGGATATCTGGTCCTTACGGGCCGCATCAAGGAACTGATCAATCGCGGCGGCGAGAAGATCGGGCCGCGCGAAATTGATGAGGTGCTGCTGAGCCATCCCGCGGTGGGAGAAGCGGTGGCGTTCGGAGTCCCGCATCCCACGTGGGGAGAAGAGGTGGCCGCGGCGGTGGTGTTGAAGGAACCGGCGGCGGAGGCCGATATCCTCGCCTTCTGCAAACAGCGCCTCGCCGATTTCAAGTGCCCGAAGAAGCTCTACATCATCAACACCATTCCGCGCACGGCCACGGGTAAGATCCAGCGGGGCGAGGTGGCCAGAGCGCTCACCGCATGAGATTCCTGATTGCGGGAGCGGGCGCCATCGGCGGGTACATCGGCGCGATGATGGCGCGCGCCGGGCAGGATGTGACGCTGTTTGCCCGCGGAGCGCACCTTAGGGCGATGCAGCAGAACGGGCTGAAGGTGCTGAGCGCGGAAGGGGATTTCGAAGCGCGCCCGCGCATCATCGCGAGCCTCGAGGAAGCGGGCGATGTGGACGTCATCGTCCTCGGCGTGAAGGCGCACGGCTTGACCACCCTTGCCCCCCGGTTGAAGCCGCTGATCCGCGAGCACACCACCGTGGTGAGCACGCAGAACGGCCTGCCGTGGTGGTATTTTCACATCGGCGCCGGAGAGTTTTCCGGCATTCATCTGGAGCGTGTGGATCCCGGCGGCGTGGTCAACGCTTCGATTCCTCCCGGACAGGTGGTAGCCTCCATCGTGTATCTGGGGACCGGCATTGTGGAGCCGGGAGTGATCCGCCACACCGAAGGGAATCGCATCTCCCTCGGCGAGCCGGACGGCTCGCGCTCCGAGCGCTGCCGCGCCATCGCCGGAGCGCTGATCCAGGCGGGTCTGCGCTGCCCCGTCACCACCCGCATTCGCCACGAGATCTGGGTGAAGCTGTTGGGAAACGTGGCGTTCAATCCCATCAGCGCCCTGACCCGCGCGACGCTGGCGGCGATGGCGCGCCACCCGGAAGTGTGCCCCGTGGCGCGAAACATTATGAGCGAGGTGGAGGCGGTGGCGGCGAAACTCGGCATCGAACTTCCCATCTCCATTGATCAGCGCATCGCCGGGGCGGAGAAGGTGGGAGAGCACAAAACTTCGATGCTTCAGGACCTCGAGGCCGGGCGGCCGATGGAGTTGGAAGCCGTCGTGGGAGCGGTGGCGGAGCTGGGCGAACGGCTGTCCGTGCCCATGCCGCATACGCGCACCGTCTACGCCTGTGCCAGACTCTTGGAGACAACGCTTGCGCAAAGGAGAGCACATTGAACCGCTGGCTCCGTTTGTCCGCGGCCATGGTCGCGATGACCATGATCGGCAATCTGCAATACGCCTGGACGTTGTTTGTGCATCCCATCATCGCGGGAACGGGATGGAAGCTGTCCGAGGTGCAGTGGGGTTTCACGTTCTTCATTGCCTGCATGACGTGGGTGATGCCGCTTTCCGGATGGCTGATTGACCGCATGGGTCCGCGCGTGTTCATGGGCGTTGCCGGTGTGCTGTGCGCCATCGGCTGGGGCTCGCTGGGCCATGCCCGGAGCCTGACGCAGTTTTACACCCTGTATTCCATCGCCGGTGTGGGGAACGCGTTCGTATACTGCTGTTCCATCGCCGTCGCGCTCAAGTGGTTCCCCGACAAGCGAGGCCTCGCCTCGGGGCTGATCGCGGGCTGCTACGGATCGGGAGCGGCGCTGTTCATTCCCATTTTTTCCCATCTCATCCGCGCCACGGATTACCGCACGACGTTCCTCTACACCGGCATCGGGCTGGGAGCGATGGTGATTGTCGCGGGGCAAGTGCTGCGGAATCCTCCGGCGGGCGTCCTTGCCGCCGCTCCCGCCGGTAAAAAGAGCCGGAGCAGGGGAGAGGAGTTCAACTCCTGGCAGATGCTCCGCACGCCGCAGTTCTACATGCTCTACCTGATGATGCTGATGATCGGCATCGGCGGGCTGATGGCCACCGCGCAGGTGG
>JADLBG010000588.1 GCA_020847895.1 Bryobacterales bacterium | reverse complement strand
GTCTCCTGGGGCGATCTACTCTCCGCCACTCTTCATGCGGCCTTTCTCGCCGAAGGCGGCGAAAAGGAACTCGAGCGCGCTCTCGGGCTCCTGTGCCGCCGCGCCTCCCGCGCCATCAAGGACGGCTATACCCTCCTCGTCCTCTCCGACCGCGGCATCGACAAAGACTACGCGCCCATCCCCAGCCTTCTCGCGCTTTCCGCCGTCCATCACCACCTCATCCGTGAAGGCACGCGCACCCAGGTAGCGCTCATTGTCGAAAGCGGCGAGCCCCGCGAGGTGATGCACTTCGCCCTCCTCATCGGCTACGGCGCCAGCGCCATCAACCCCTATCTCGCCATCGAAACCCTCGAGGACCTCCACCGCGGCGGCCTCCTCCCCGACGGCATGTCCTTCGAATCCGCCCTCAAGAACTACAAGAAATCCATCAACAAGGGGCTCCTCAAGGTCTTCTCCAAGATGGGCATCTCCACCCTCCAGAGCTACCGCGGAGCTCAGATCTTCGAAGCCATCGGGCTCAACCGCTCCCTCGTCGACAAGTACTTCACCGGCACCGCCTCGCGCATCGAAGGCGTCGGCCTCGATGTCCTCGCCAGGGAAGCCCGGATGAAGCACGATCTCGCTTTCCGCCCCGTTACCGAATCCGATACCGAACTCCCCACCGGCGGCAACTACCACTACCGCGTGCGCGGCGAATACCACCTCCTCAACCCGCAAACCATCAGCAAGCTCCAGCACGCCGTTCACCAGAACAGCTACAAAACTTACGAAGACTACGCCCGCATCATCGACGAGCAGAACCGGCAGCTTTGCACCATTCGCGGCCTTATGGATTTCAAGTGGAGTTCCCATCCTCTCCCCATCGAGGAGGTCGAACCCGCCGGCGAAATTGTCAAACGCTTCGCCACCGGAGCCATGTCCTTCGGCTCCATCAGCAAGGAAGCTCACGAAACCCTCGCTATCGCCATGAACCGCATCGGAGCCAAGTCCAACACCGGCGAAGGCGGCGAAGACGACGCGCGCTACAAGCCCGACCCCAACGGCGACTGGCGCCGCAGCGCCGTCAAACAGGTGGCCAGCGGCCGCTTCGGCGTCACAACCAATTACCTCGTCAACGCCGATGACCTTCAGATCAAAATCGCCCAGGGCGCCAAGCCCGGCGAAGGCGGCCAGCTTCCCGGCCACAAAGTCGACGAAGTCATTGCCCGCGTCCGCCACTCCATCCCCGGCGTCGGCCTCATCTCCCCGCCGCCCCACCACGACATTTATTCCATCGAGGACATCGCCCAGCTCATCCACGACCTCAAGAACGTCAACCCCTACGCCCGTATCCACGTCAAGCTGGTTGCCGAAGTCGGCGTCGGCGTCGTCGCCGCCGGCGTGGCGAAAGCCCATGCCGATGTTGTCCTCATCAGCGGCGATACCGGAGGCACCGGAGCCAGCCCGCTCACCTCCATCAAGCACGCCGGCATTCCCTGGGAACTCGGCCTCGCCGAAACCCAGCAGGTCCTCGTCCTCAACGACCTTCGCAGCCGCATCGTCGTCCAGACAGACGGCAAACTCTGCACCGGACGTGACGTCGCCATTGCCGCCCTCCTCGGAGCCGAAGAATATGGCTTCTCCACAGCCCCCCTCATCACCGTGGGCTGCATCATGATGCGCAAGTGCCACCTCAACACCTGCCCGGTCGGCATCGCCACTCAGGACCCGCGCCTCCGCGCCAAGTTCACCGGACAGCCCGAGCACGTTATCAACTACTTCTTCTTCGTCGCCGAGCACCTCCGCCAGATCATGGCACGCCTCGGCTTCCGCACCGTCAACGAGATGATCGGCCGCGTCGACAAACTCGCCGCCCGCGACGCCTCCCAACACTGGAAAGCCGCCGGCGTCGATCTCGAGCAGATCCTCTACAACCCCGACGTCCCCAAGCGCATCGGCCGCCGCCACATGGTTTCCCAGGACCACGGCCTCGAGCAGTCGCTCGATCACCACCTCATCGAGCAAGCCCGCGAAGCCCTCGATCACCAGACTCCCGTCGAATGGAAGTGCCCCGTCCGCAACGTGCACCGCACCGTCGGCGCCATGCTCAGCGGGGAAATCGCCCGCCGCTACGGAGCCGATGGCCTTCCCGATAACACCATTCAATTCCACTTCACCGGCTCCGCCGGTCAAAGCTTCGGAGCCTTCCTCGCCAAAGGTGTCACCCTCACCCTCGAAGGCGACGCCAATGACTACACCGGCAAAGGACTCTCCGGCGGCCGCATCGTCGTCTTCCCGCCGCGCGGCTCCAATTTCCAGCCCGAGGAAAACATCATCGTCGGCAACGTCGTCCTCTATGGAGCCACCGGAGGCGAAGCCTACTTCAACGGCATGGCCGGCGAACGCTTCTGCGTCCGCAACTCCGGAGCCACCACCGTCGTCGAATCCGTCGGCGATCACGGCTGCGAGTATATGACCAAGGGCCTCGCCGTCATCCTCGGCCGCACCGGGCGTAACTTCGGAGCCGGCATGAGCGGCGGCATCGCCTATGTCCTCGACGAGGACGGCGATTTCGCACACGCCAAATGCAATCGCGCCGGCGTCGATCTCGACCCCGTCCAGGCGCCGGAAGATATCCGCCTCCTCAAAGCTCTCATCGCGAAGCACGTCCAGTACACCGGCAGTCCGCGCGGCGCATGGATCCTCGATAACTTCGCCCAAATGCTGCCTAAATTTGTCAAAGTCTTCCCGCACGAATACAAACGCGTCCTGGGCATTTCCCGCTCCCCCCAGGAAACCGTCAAGCCCGTTCCCATCGCTCAGCCCGCGCCCCAACAGGAGGTCCTCCGTGGGTAAGATCACCGGCTTCCTCGAATACAATCGCGAGGTCCCCCAGCGCCGCCCCATCGAGACCCGCGTCAACGACTACTTCGAAATCTACGAGCCCTATCCGCTCGAGATGGCCGCCAGGCAAGGAGCCCGCTGCATGGATTGCGGCGTGCCCTTCTGTCACACCGGATGTCCCGTCAACAACATCATTCCTGACTGGAATGACCTCGTCTACCGCAGCCGCTGGCGCGATGCCATGCGCGTGCTCCACTCCACCAACAACTTCCCCGAATTCACCGGACGCATCTGCCCCGCCCCCTGCGAGGCCGCCTGCGTCCTCGGCATCAATGAGCCCCCCGTCTCCATCAAGCTCATCGAGCGCACCATCGTCGAACACGCCTGGGAGCAGGGCTGGATCCGCCCCGAACCCGCCGAACACCCCACCGGCACGCGCGTCGCTGTCATCGGCTCCGGACCCGCCGGACTCGCCGCCGCCCAGCAACTCGCCCGCGCCGGCCATTCCGTCGAAATCTTCGAAAAAGCCGACCGCATCGGCGGCCTCCTCCGCTACGGCATCCCCGATTTCAAACTCGAAAAGCGCTACATCGACCGCCGCCTCGAACAGATGGCCGCCGAAGGAGTGAAGTTTCACACCAAGGCCTATGTCGGCGCTGCCATCCCCATTGAGGATCTCCAAAAAGAGTTCGACGCCATCCTCATCGCCATCGGAGCCGAATCCCCCCGCGATCTCAACGTCCCGGGCCGCGAACTCCAGGGCATCCACTTCGCCATGGATTTCCTTCCCCAACAGAACAAGCGGGTCGCCGGCGACAGCGGCATCGTCGCCGACCCCACCCGCCTCTCCCAACCCATCCTCGCCACCGGAAAACGTGTCCTCATCATCGGCGGCGGCGACACCGGAGCCGACTGCCTTGGCACCTCCCACCGCCACAAAGCCGCTTCCGTCCACCAGTTCGAGATCATGCCCGTCCCGCCGCTCGAGCGCGCTTCCTCCACCCCCTGGCCGCTCTGGCCCCTCATGCTTCGCCAGGAAAGCTCCCACGAAGAAGGCGGCGTCCGCGGCTGGAGCATGAACACCACTCACTTCACCGGCGACGAACAGGGCAACGTCAAGAAACTCCACGGAGTCAAGGTCGGACCGCCCCCCAACTTCGAACCCATCCCCGGTTCCGAATTCTCCATGGATGTCGACTTGGTCCTCCTCGCCATGGGCTTCCTCGGCCCACGCCGTGGCGGGCTCATCACCGCCCTCCAGGAAAAGGGCCTTCAACTCGACCAGCGCGGCAACATCGCCGCCGGCGACAACCACATGTCCACCATCCCCGGCATCTTCGCCGCCGGAGACGCCCGCCGCGGCCAGTCCCTCGTCGTCTGGGCCATCGCCGAAGGCCGCAAAGCCGCCCGCGGCATCGATCAGTACTTGATGGGCGAAACTAATCTGCCCTAATTCCTATTGGAAGCATACCCACCCAAAGCCCGGCATCAGAAACTCTGCGCTCTCTGCGCCTCGGCGAGAGCTTTATCCGCGAATCTCCGCGAACGCCTCCGCGATCTCCCTCTTCGCTTCCACCCCAACCACCGTCAGCGGCAGCCTTGGCGGCCCCCCATAATACCCGTTCTGGTCCATCGCGTACTTCAAACCCGGCACCCCGTACTTCGTAGTCACCAGTCGCGCCGCCCGCGCAATGCGGTCCTGCCAGTCCCGCGCCGCTTCGTGCTCCCTCATCCGGTGCGCCTCCCAAATCGTGATGCAGGCGTACGGAGCCGCATTGGCGAACGCCAGCACGGCCCCCACCGCCCCCACTTGAAACGACGGCCACAACGTCAGAGCCGATCCCACCAGTACCTGGAAACCCTTCTTCACCGTCCGGGTCATCTCCATCACTTTCTCGATGTTCCCCGAGCTTTCCTTGATCGCGATGATATTCGGATGCTCGCTCAGCAGCGCCACCGCCTCCGGTGAAATGTCCACCCCGGTGGTCTGCGGCCAGTTGTAGATCATGATCGGGATCTTCGCCTGGTCCGCCACCGTGCGGAAGTACACCAATTGCGCCTCATCCCGGTTGAGCAGCGTTTTGTAGTAATGCGGCGTCCGCACCATCGCCGCCTTGTATCCCATCTCCGCGGCCCTGTTCGTCAGCCGCACCGTCTCCCGCACGCTCTCCACACCGGTCCCCGCAATCAGCAGTTTCTCCGCGGCCGCCGCCTCGGCCGCCCACCCCCACACCTCGAACTTCTCCTCTGCCGTCAGCATCACGCTCTCCCCCGTCGAACCGCACACGACATAGCCGGATAACCCCGTCTTGTTCCACTTCTCCACGTTGTGAAACACCTTCGCCTTATATAGCGAGCCGTCGTACTGGAAAGGAGTCGTAATCGGAGGGAAAATACCTTGAAGTTTCATCACCTGTTGATCGTCCCACAAAAATTAAGGGGGCCAAGCCCGTCAGGCCCGCCCCCTCATGCTCTGAATATCGCGAAAAACCTACACAACCTTGGCGAAGATGATAACCAGCACATAGAGCGCCAGCGACTCGATCAGCACCAGACCCAGAATCAGCGCCCCGCGAATCGCGGCCGCTGCCGCCGGGTTGCGCGCCATGCCTTCGGCTGCGCCCGCCACGGCCTTACCCTGGCCCAGCGCGCACAAACCCGAGGCGATTGCCATCGAGAAGCCCGACGTAATGGCCACCCAGTTGGTGCCATCCGCGGCGTAAATCGGCGAGGCGATCAACAACAGCGCCAGCGCCAGAAACATCGTTTTCACACTCATTCGTTGCTCCTTGCTATGAATTGCCGCTCAGGAGGTGGTTCTATCCCTCGCCTGGGGGCGGGGTAGCTCACACTGGCGGCCATTATGCCCTACAAAAAATCAATGCCCTTCGTGCGCCACCGCGCCGCCCACGTACAACATCGTCAGCAGCATGAAGACGTACGCCTGAAGCAGCGCCACAAACACGTGCAGACCCATGAACGCCACCGGCGCGATGAAATATGTCAGCGTCAGAAACAGCAGCGTCACCTGCTCGCCCGCGTACATGTTGGCATAAAGACGAATGCTGAGCGACAGCGGCCGCGCCAGGTTCGAGATGATCTCGATGGGAAACATCAGCGGAGCCATGGCCGGAATCGGTCCCGCGAAATGCGCCAGATACTTGCCCCCGCCCTGCGCCTTGATTCCCATGATGTTGTAATACAGGAACGACGCCAGCGCCAACCCCACCGGCACGTAAGGGAACATCGTCGGCGATTCCAAACCCGGAATGAGACCGATCAGGTTCGCAAACAGGACAAAAATAAAAATTGCGCCGCAGAAGGCAACGTACTTGTCGCCATGGTGCGGAATGTTCGTGTGCGCCTCGCCCCGTATGAAGTTATACACAGCCTCGAAGATATGCTGCGCCGCGCCCGGGTTCTCCATCGACAGCCGGGGCTTCAGCATCGCAAACAGGACAACAATGATTGCCGCCACCAGGAGCTGCATCGTGATCCAGTTCGTCCATGGGCGCGCCGCGTTTTCCGCGTGCTGGCCCACGGCATTCAATATCGCCGTTCCCGCGCCGCCAAGGTAATCGTTGAACAGTCGGGTAATTAAGATCTCATGTTCCATGAATGAACTCGTAGAGGATTTCGAGCAAGGCTGCCGCGGCTGCGATCATCAGACCGCACAGCGCCGCCATCAGGTGTAACCCGAATATACGCATCATAGCATAAACAAAGGCGAAAATGAGCAGGTACCGCGCCCCCAGCAGAATGCTTCGAAACGCCCCCGGATTGCTCTTCCCCCCCGGCCCGATCGCCATCACGAAGCGGTGGGTGTAGTGAAAACTCACCATCGAAATCAACGCCCCTGCCCCGAACCCGATCCCCCACGGCGGCCCCTTCCCCACGAAAAACACTACCGTCCCCAGCGCCGCCAGCCATAACATGATCCGCCGCATGCGCTCCACCGCCGCGTCCAGGTTGAACTCAGGATTTCCCGCCACTGTCTTCCCGGTTTAATTCCACAATCAGATTTGTCACCCCGGCCGCGATGCCCAGCAGCAGAAAGATCAGGTACAGCACATGCGTCCCCAGCCACTTGTCGAGATAGTAACCCAGGATGTACCCCGCCACAGTCGCCGCCGGCAGTTGAAGCGCCAGCGTCATGTAGCGGCCATACTGCTGCATCAGGCTCCTGTCCTGCCGCCCGCTTTTCATCTGCTTCCTCGCTTTCCCTCCACCAGCGCCCGCGCGCGTTCCGCCGTCTCCCGCACCAGAATCCCCATCTTCGGATGACTCGGAGCGAAATCCGTCCCAATCCCGCACTCCTCCAACACATCGCTGCACGTCGGACCGATCGACGCCACCACCACTCTTCGCCGCAGTTCGTCCGCCACCTCCGCCCCCACCCCTTCCTCGCCCGCAATTTGGAGCAGGTGAGGAGCCTGCATGGCCGTCGTGAACATCGCCACGTCGAACCCGCCCGCCGCCAAACCGCGCGCCGCCCGCCGCAAAGGCCCGGTATCTTCCGGCAGCCTGTATTGATACACACGCACCGCCGTCACCTCCGCCCCGCGCGCCTCCAACCCCGCCACCAGTTCCGGACAAGGCCGCCCATACTCCTGCACCGCCACGCGCTTCCCCGCGCGTCCCTCCGTCGCCGCCAACAATTCGCGCCACGTGTTCGGCTCCGGAGCCATTATGTCCGCAGTCAACCCCATCTCCCGCAGCGCCCCCGACGGCTTCGGCCCCCTCGCCACCACCGTCACCCGCCGCAGCGCCGCCGCAAACTCCCCTTCCGGATACCTTGTCGCGATCAACTTCGCCAGCGCCCGCGTCCCCACCCCCGTCAGCAGCACCACCATGTCGAACTCACCCGCGAACAACCGCTTTGCGAAATGGAACGCCGCCTCGTTCTCCTCCACCGGAGCCTCGCGCAACGACGGAGCCACGAACGGCACACCCCCCTGGTTGCGGATCAACGTCGCCATCTCCGCCCCGCGCCGCGTCTCCAGCGACAATACGCGCAGTCCGTCGAATCCCATACCTCTAGCCTACCGTGCACCGTACCTGCCGGCGCGGCGGAAGACCCTACTGCCGTTCCCAACTCCCCGGCAACCCCGGTATGTAATACCACTGCGTGTGCCGGCTCGAATCCTCCGCAATCACCGTCAAACTCGCCCACGCCCCCGATATCTTATTCACCGTCGCCACCCACGTGAACGCGTTGGGCGTCGTCCAGGTCGTGAATCTCCACTTCGAGCCCGGCACAAAACCGTCAGGAAGCACCGTGGCCTCGCTCGGATTCGTCACAAAAACAGGCAGCGGAGAACTCGCTCCGATTTGCGCCGGAGCCTGCGCCTCAACGTGTTGTACCCACGCCGTCACGCAACTGGCCGCCAGCACCAGCCCAATCGTCACACCAATACGGATAGAAGTAGAGGAAAGTCGCATACAGACCATTGACGCGCACTCCGGGAAAATGTGCAAAAACCCGCTCCTCTCCCCGCCGCCCGTGCGGTTGCAGTAAACTTCCCTACAGGAGACCACATGATCTATTCTCGACGCGAAGTGATGTCCACCTTACTGGCCACGGCGGCCGCCCATGCCGCCGCATCGGATTCAAAACTGGGAATCCCCGGCCCCTTCCCCGGACGCGTAGTGGCCGTCAATAGCGAGAACTCGATCGTCTCGGGCCAGTACCAGCCGGAAATCATCCGGAACATGATGCACAAAGGCATGCTCTCCCTCACCGGAGCCCCCGCTTGGCCCGATGCCTGGCGCATGTTCGTCCAGAAAGGCGATGTGGTCGCCATCAAGGTTTGCCCCGTCGGCGGCGCCAAGCTTTCCTCCGACCCCGCCGTTTTGCATACCATCATCGACGGCATCAAACAGGCCGGCGTCCCCGATCGCGACATCGTCGTCTTCAACCGCTACCGCCAGGAAACCTTCGCCGCCGGCATCAATAAGTGGGTGCCCGAAGGCGTCCGCCTGGCCTGGGCCGCCGAAAGGTACGAGGAATCCCAACTCGGCATGGATGGCTATGACCCCGGCGTTTACATGGAAATGGCCCTGGTCAAGCCGGGCGACAATCCCAATGACGTCCACTCGCGCCGCTCCTACGTCGCTCAGGTCATCTCCAAACAGGTGAACAAGGTCATCAATCTCCCCGTCGTCAAATCCCACCAGTCGGCCGGCGTCACTCTCTGCCTCAAGAACATGTCCCACGGCATGGTGAATAATGTCAATCGCAGCCACATCAACCGCGAACTGAACGCCTGCAATCTGTTCATCCCCGCCGTCGTCGACCTGCCCGTCATTCGCCAGAAGGTGGTCCTCCACGTCCTCGACGGCGTCAAAGCCGGTTACAACGGCGGGCCGGGAACCCCTCCCCAGTTCCGCTGGGAGCATAAGACCATGTACTTCGGCACGGACCCCGTGGCCCTCGACAAAATCGGCTGGCAGGTCGTCGACGCAAAGCGCAAGCAGGAGGGCCTCCCCCCCGTCGCCGAAACCGGCCCGGACGACCGCTTCAACCACTATTGGGGCCAACCCCAACACATCGAACTCGCCTCCAAACTCGGCCTCGGCGTTTTCGACGACGCCAAACTCGACGTCAAACGCCTCTCCGTCTAAACGCGTCAACAAGCCGGCCTGATTTCTTCCCTCTGGGTCCTCGGCGGCTCTGCGAGACATACATCTATATCCCGCGGGGCGCAGCCGCATGAAGCGAGGGGATGTAGAACGTATCATCAACGCCAAACTCGACGAACTTGCCAACAGAGTCATCACTCGCCTGAAGGAACTTCCCGGGGATGTCTGGGTCGGCTATGCGGCTGATTTGCAGAGGGACCAATCGCTGTTCTTCGACGAGTACGAACGCCTCGTGCAATCTGAGTGCAGTAATCTGGCTTGTGCGCTTTCATCGCCGGGAAGACGGTGTCGCGGCCGAGCTGTTTCAGCGCGTTACCAGTGTGGCCGACGCTGAGGATCTCGAAGAAGACCAAGAGGACGAAGAAGAGAACTACGAGTTCGAAGAAGAAGATGTGTTCTTTTTCGCTGAGGTAGCCAGAGTCCTCGACCGTCCGGCGACGTTCGAAGGATTGAGTCCTGAAGACACAAGGACGGTCAAAAAGGTCATTGAGGCGTTGAAGCGGCTGCCGGAATGGACACCCAACATTGACATCCGAATCGAGATCGCTCACCGCGCCGGAGATAACGCCGGATTTAGCGAGTCTTGCGCGTGCGTCATCGCTCTAAGCGCGGAGCAGATTGAGATTAGCGCGGGTGGCATTCAGTACGACCCCGCCGTCGGCTCAGACTCGATCAGCCATGAGTCGTTCGAGTGGTTTCCGGGCGGCGCTTGCGAGAGGAACGGGAATGCGGACACATGGCTTGAGCGATTGGTGTACGCCCTCGATTCCGAACACTCGACCGATGTTACAGATGCCTTCGCTGAAGATGATCAGACCGGCTGAAGTTGACAACCGAGGCGAGAAGGTCAATTTGAGTAGCCCATTTAGATCAAACTTTTGCCAGTGTCTCCGGGCCGCAAAATACCCTTTGTTTGACCCGGGGATTTTTTGCGGGCAAGGTGAGTAAGACAAACAGAATCAATCACTTTCGGCAACTTTCTGAAACCGCCTGGAATCAGCTGTCGAATACTATATACGCCGCAGAGTGCCCAATTGTCCGGACATTCCTCGGAGCCGCCCGATTTTGCCGGCTGGCCAACAACCGCCTTGGTTGCAACGGTTTCGTTGGCCGGGTTGGGTGCCCGAACCAACATGGGATTATCAGCTGCGCGGGCGGAGGCGACTGAACTGGACGAGGACGCGGTAGACTGTGGTTATGCCGCCGTCGGAGCGCATCGTCGTCGATCCCAAGATCCTGGCTGGCAAGCCGGTGATCCGCGGGACGCGCCTCGCCGTCGAGTTCATCCTGGAGCTCCTGGCAGCCGGCCAGACTGAGAGCGACATCCTCGCCAACTACCCTGGCCTGACGCGAGAGGACATCCTCGCTTGCCTCGCGTACGCCAGCTATCTCGCCCACGAATACAAGGCGTTCCCGATTCCCGCGTAGATGCGCCTCTTCGCCGATGACTTTCCGAAGCCGATAGTAGAGGCGCTTCGTGCCGAGGGCCACGACGTCCTGTGGGCGCGCACGGATCTCGCCGGAACAAGCGACGTCGCCCTCTTGGATCGGGCGGAGTCCGAAGCGCGCATCGTGCTAACGCTCGACAAGGACTTCTGGCAGATCGCAGTTCAGCGTCGCAGCCCATTGGAGCAGTCCGGGGTCGTTCTGTTCCGAATCCATCCCGCAACTCCCGAAAGCCTCGCACCGCTCGTGCGGGCGTTCGCGGAAGCCGACACCACGTGGGCCGGACACATCAGCATCATCACGGTCGACGGGATTCAGATGGTGACCGCGCGGAGACGCTGAGGCGCTCTTTCGGCCGCTTTCCCTCGGTTAGCACCAGGGTAGAGATCTTCGCCCTGTGAAGTTTGCCCTCGTCTCCAGGTTGTTAACCAGACCGGTTTACTTGCCAGAATCCGCTAACCGGAGGGTGGGAGCAAGGGACGATATCGTCTTCGTTCGCAATCGCTTAGCTTGAGGATGGGACGCTCTTGTGAGTTTCAGGCGCGAGCTTGGCCGACATGCGTGAATCGGCCGAACTGGAGAAAGCGGTGTGGCGTGTTTAAGCTAAGCCTCAAAGCTCCGCGAGAACGAACATGCGAAACTTGATCTGATGAGTTCTATCGCCCTTTCATCCGACGTTCTCTTACATATCTCGAAGCTGATCAACGTTCCCCTCAGAGGCCTCGTGGCCACCATCGAACTGCTTGACGAAGGCGGCACCGTCCCCTTCATCGCCCGCTACCGCAAAGAGGCCACCGGCAACCTCGACGAAGTCCAGATCCGCGAGACCCAGGAAAAACTCGAATACTTCCGCGAACTCGAAGACCGCCGCTCCACCATCCTCCAGTCCAT
>JADLBG010000587.1 GCA_020847895.1 Bryobacterales bacterium | reverse complement strand
GGTTGGGTTACCATGCAAAGGTATGCCTACTGGCGCGGAATTATTTGCTTCCTCTGTTGTCAAACTCGGAATTGATACCATCTTCACCCTCGTTGGGGATCATCTGAATGAAGTCCTGCTGGCCCTCTCTCAGGCCGGGGTGCGCATCGTTGATCAACGGCACGAATCCGGTGTTACCCACGCCGCCGACGGCTGGGCGCGCATCCATCGCAAGCCCGCGCTCACGCTCGTAACCGGCGGGCCCGGACACACCAACTCGCTCACCGGAATCGCAACGGCGCACCTGAACGGCAGCCCGTTGATTGCCGTCAGCGGAGCAGCCTCCACCCTGTTTGCCGGACGCCAGGTCTTTCAAGTCATGGACCAGGCGTCCATGGCGGCGCCCTCCACCAAATGGAGCGCCGATGCCGTCAGTCCGGCGCACATTCCTTACTTGTTGGGCCGGGCCTACAATGAGGCGAACTCGGGCCGCAAAGGGGCGGTTCATCTCTCCATCCCCGTGAATGTGTTTGCTTCCTCCACCGACACTTCGCTGCCGATGCCTCCGGCCCAGTCTCAACCCTTCCTCGCTCCCTCGCGGGAGGAAGTAGAACAGGCCATCGGAACTTTGTTTCAGGCTGAGCGCCCCGTAGTAATTGCCGGAAGCGGCATCTGGTGGGGAGAGGCGGAGCGCGAACTCGAGCAGTTTCTCAAGGTCACGCGCCTGCCCCTGTTCACCGTCACCATGGCCCGCGCCGTCATCTCCGATCTCGCGCGCAATGTCTTCGGCTACGCCGATCCCGCCATCAACAAGGGATGCCTCCCCGCATTTCAGGAAGCCGACGTCGTCCTCCTGCTCGGCAAGCGTCTCGATTACCGGCTGGCGCTCGGCGGCCCGCGGCTGTTTTCCCCCTCCACGAAGATCATCCAGGTGGACCTGCACGCGCCCGAGCTCGGCGCGGCGCGCCCAATCGCGCAAGGCATCTGCGCCGGCGTCAAAGCCACCCTCGAAGCCATGCGGGAACTCGCCGGCGCCAAGCCCTGGGCGCCGCTCGATAAGTGGACCCGCAAACTGCGGAAGTACGCAACGGAATACCAGGCAGGGTTGAACAAACTCGCCGAAAATCAGAGTTCCCCGATGCACCCGGCGGCCGTCTTCGCAACCCTTCGCGAGGCGCTCCCGAAAAATACGCTCTATGCCTGGGATGGCGGAGACTTCGTCCATTGGGGCCGCGCCATGATTCCCGCTACCCAGCGCGGCGGTTGGCTGCGGCTCGGCCCCATGGGAACCATCGGCTCCGCCCTGCCCATCAGCATCTCGCTTCAGCTGGCCAATCCCGGCAAGCCCGTCGTAATGATTACCGGCGACGGCTCGCTCGGCTTTTACCTCGCCGAACTGGAAACCCTCGTGCGCTACAAACTTCCCGTTGTGATCATCGTCGGCAACGACGGCGGATGGGGCCTCGAGCGCGAACTCCAGCGCGAATTGACAGGCAATGAAACCGTTGCCTGTGAGTTGCAGCAGACACGCTATGACGTCATCATGAAAGGCTTTGGAGGCGATGGCGAAACCGTCGAGCGCATCCAGGACCTTGCCCCCGCCGTGAAGCGCGCCTTCGCCTCCGGCAAGCCCTACCTGCTGAACCTCGTCATCCAGGGATCGCGTTCCCCATTCACCGAGTGGCAGATCGCCGGCAAGAAAAAGTAAACCCTATTTGCGAGGCGAGTCCCGGTGGACTTCCTTCACTTTGTAACCGGCGCGGGTGAGACGCTTCCGGATCTCGCTCGCCATCATGACGCTGCGGTGCTGGCCTCCCGTGCAGCCGAAGGAGATCGTCAGATAGCTCTTTCCTTCGCGAATGTAGTGGGGAATGAGATACACCAGCAATTGCGTGATGCGCTCCACGAATTCCTGGGTCTGCGGAAAGGAACGGACATAGCGCGCGACGCTCGGGTGCCTGCCGGTGAGGTGTTTGAACTCGGGAATGTAGTTGGGGTTGGGCAGGAACCGCACATCAAATACCAGGTCGCTATCCGGCGGCACCCCGTGGCGGTATCCGAAACTGGTGACGCAGATCAGCAGTTTCGACTCTTCCCGCGCGCCGCGAAACTTCCCGGCAATGACCTCGCGCAGTTCATGAACATTAAACCGCGTGGTATCGAAAACATAGTCGGCGATGGCGCGCACCGGAGCCAGCATCTCCCGCTCCTTGCGCAGGTTCTGCGCCACCGAAGCCTGCTTGCCCAGAGGGTGCGGACGCCGTGTTTCGCTGTAGCGGCGGATGAGCACCGCATCATCGGCTTCCAGGAAAATAAGCGTCGTCCGAAGCTCCGTTCGCAGCCGCGAATAGATTTCCGGAAACTGCCGCAGCGAATCGCCTTCCCGCACATCCACCCCAAGCGCCGCGCTGACAATGTTCGGTGACGACTTCGTCAATTCCGCAAACTTCGGAATCAGCGAAGTGGGCAGATTATCCACCGAATAGTAGCCCAGGTCCTCCAGACACTTGAGAACAGTGCCTTTCCCGGAACCGCTGAGTCCGGTGATGATCACCAGTTCCGGTTGGGGACCGCTGGGTTTCGCCGGACTCTCGGATTTTGCCATCAGACCAATCTTCAGGATTCGATGAGATCGAAGTGGCCGTCCCGCCGCTTCACCAGCACATGCAGGCGCTCGGATTCCGCGTCGCGGTAGACC
This sequence comes from Bryobacterales bacterium, assembly GCA_020847895.1. Classification (GTDB taxonomy): domain Bacteria; phylum Acidobacteriota; class Terriglobia; order Bryobacterales; family Bryobacteraceae; genus CADEFT01. The sequence continues at coordinate 4,124 of JADLBG010000587.1, read as the reverse complement.
ATGTAGTCCCCGTCCCCGATTTCCAGCACCGCCTCGTCCACGGTCATCGGCTTCGCCGCTCCGTCATTGCCGACTTTGAATACCTTGCCGGAGGCGGGACGGGCTTTCTTGGCTGCCGGCTTGGCGGCCGGCGGAGCCGCGGCCTTGGATTTCGCAGCCGCCGCTACCGGGGCCGCTACTTCCTGTTTAGACTTCGCCGCGGGGCGGCGTTTGGTGTCGCGCCACTTGGCCCGCGACTTGACAATCTGTTTTTCCAGCTTGTCAATCGCCCCCGTTATGGCCTGCAATTGATCCGCATGCGAGTGCATCACCGCCAGCGGATGATCGTAGTAGTGCACCGTGATCTCCGCGCGGTGAAGGTGGCGCTCGGTGGTCAGAATCACGCGCGCTCCCTTCTCGCCCCCGCGGTCCAGCAATTTCGCAAGCTTCGCGAACTTCGCGTCAAGCTTCTTCTGCTGCGCGGGAGAAAAGGCGGCCTGGCCTGTGTAGTTGATTTTCATGAAATTCTCCAATGAGAAGGACCGTTCGCGACGGCATGCGCGTGCCCTCTATTCGCGCCGCCGGCGCACATGCGTGGACGGAATTCCCATGTCCTCGCGATATTTCGCAACCGTCCGGCGCGTTACCTCAATGCCTTCCGATTGCAGCCGTTCCGTAATCTGCTCGTCGGTCAACGGACGCGCGGGGTCTTCCTCCTCGATCATCTTCTTCACCCGCCGCTTGAGAATGAGCAGGGGCGTTCCCCCGCCGGAGGGCCCCTGCACGGCTTCCGAGAAAAAGAAACGCAACTCGAAAACACCCTGCGGCGTATGTGCGTACTTGTTGGCCACCGCCCGGCTGACGGTGGATGCGTGTACGCCAATCTCCTCGGCCACTTCTTTGATCATCATCGGCCGAAGGTAATCGAGCCCGTTTTCCAGAAACTCCGTCTGGCGGCCGATGATCGCCTGGCAGACCTTGAAAATCGTTTGCTTCCGCTGCTCGATATTCTTCATCAATTGGAGCGCCGATTGGTAACGCTCCTTCATGTAGTTCCGCACTTCCTTGCTCGGTTCCTGGTCGCGATCGAGAAGCTTGCGGTATTCAGGATTCAGGCGGATCTGCGGCAGGTCTTCATCACTGATCTGAATGATGTAGTCATCGCCGTCCTTGTAGATGTACACATCAGGCTGGACAACCCGCGCCCCGACGCTCGAATACCGTAGCCCCGGGCGCGGATCCAGGTGGTGGATCACCTCCATCGCGACCCGGATGTGCTCGATCGGCCGGCCCATCACCCGGGCCATTTCCTTGAACTGGCCCTTCTCGAGCAATTTCATGTGCTCCCATATGATCTGCCAGGCCACGCCGCCTTTGCCGTTCCTGCTTTCCAGTTGCAGCAGCAGGCACTCTTGCGGCGTCCGCGCGCCCACCCCGGCCGGATCGCAGGATTGCACCGCCTTGAGCGCGGCTGCCAGATCCTCAGCTTTCAGACCGCCCGCCGCCGCAAGTTCCTCCAATGGTTCGGTGAGATAGCCGTTCTCATCCAGGTTGCCCACAATCGCGTCTGCGGCGTCGCGAACGTCGTCCGTCAGCACCATCAGTGCCAGTTGCTGGTCCAGGTGGCTGGTAAGCGTGACCGGCGAAGACAGAAAGGTTTCAAAGGACGGCTTGTCCACCGATTCCGCCGCCGGGCTCTTGTAGCCGGGATCGAGGTAGTCGTCAAAATAAGATCCGAAATCGATCTCGTCGAAGCTGTCCGTCGTCTGTGCGGCCGCGGTTTCGGCGAGTTGCCCCTCCACCGCGCCGCGATCCGGTTCAGTGAGTTCCGCCTCGAACCCCGCCGTACTCTCCAGCGCCTCGGTCTGCGATTCCACCTGCAAGGATTGTGTGATGCCGCTGTCTGCCGGGTCCGAAACGCGTTCCGCTTCGAGCAGCGCCTGCACTTCCTGTGGCGTAAGCTCCTCTCCGCCTTCTGATTCCTCGAGAAATGGGTTGTTGGCCATCTCCTCCGAAATCATCTCCTTCAACTCCAGGCGGGTCAGATGGAGCACCGTCACCATCTGGACGAGGCCAGGGGTGAGAATTTGCTTTTGCGCAATCCGTAGCTGTAACCTTGGCGAAAGCAATCGTACCTCTGACGTTCATTCTATCAGTGCCGCCGCCCGAATGGTGCCGCGGATTCGCCGCGGCGTGTGTCCTCCGGTACCCTGAGAGTATGGCCCGGCTGGTCTGCCTGCTGCTCTTGTGTTGGCCGGCGTTCGGGAAGTGGTGGCGTGTGGAGAGCGGTCCCTTCGTTGTGTTCTCCGATGTCGGGGAACATCCTGCCGCCATCACCGCGCAGCGCCTGGATCTCGCCCGGAGAGCCATCGCCGGCCTCGGCGCCGGGCGCGGCTCGCTGGCGCTGCCTGTAACCGCGTTCGTCCTCTCTGAGCGCCGCTTCGACGTGCTGCGGCCCGCCGCCAACACGAAAGGCTTCTACCAAAGCGCTCCGGAGCGTGATTTCATCGCCCTGCGCTCAGGCTCACTCGATTTCCAGCGCGTCGTCCTCCACGAGTACGTCCACATGGTGCTCAACCACGGTTCGGGACCCCTGCCGCAGTGGCTCGAAGAAGGTCTGGCTGAGTTTCACTCCACCCTCGAGGCGGCGGGGGACCGGGTCCGCCTGGGCCTTCCCGTCCCCGAGCATGTGCGCCTCCTCGCCGTCAGCCCCTGGCTGCAAGCCGCGGAGTTGTCGCGGATCGACAAGAACTCCCGCGAATTTAACGAAGGGACCCGCGCCGGAGTCTTCTACGCCGAAAGCTGGGCCATGGTCCACATGCTCCGCTTGAGCGAAGGCTATCGCAAAGGCTTCGGCCCTTTCCTCGCGGCGCTCCAGAAAGGCGACCGGCAAGCCGCGGCTTTCTCCCAGGCATTCGGCAAGTCCTTCTTCGAGGCGGTGACCGACCTCAAACAGTATATGGACCGGCAGAGTTTTCCCGTGGTGCAGTACAAGGCGGATCTGGGAGCGCCCCAACATACCCCCGCCCCCCGCCAGGTTTCCGATCTGCGCGGCGAGATGTCCTATGCCGAACTCGCCCTGGCGACAGGCCACGCCGATGAAGCCCGGAAAGTATACGAGCGAATTTCGGAGAAGAAGCCGGAAGACTCGGAAACCGCTTTCGCTCTCGGCAGGCTGGCGCTCGCCCAGAAGCGGAATGATGCAGCCGCCCGCTACTTCCAGATGGCGGCGCAATACCCCGATGCCGCCGCCGCTGTCTTCTTCGAGTACGCCATGCTCTTGCGCGATACCGGCGCAAGTCCGGACCTGGTGCGGAAGAATCTCCTCGAGACGGTGAAGCGGAATCCGGGTTTTGCCGAAGCGCAGTTCCTCTTAGGTGTCGCCGCGGCGAACGAAAACCGGCACGCCGAGGCCATTCCCTACCTTGAGCGCGCCGCTGCCATCTTCCCTCGCCAATCCTACTTCTGGCATGCTCTCGCCATCAGCTATCTCGCCGCCGGCCGGAAGGAAGATGCCCGGCGCGCGGCCCGCAAAGCATCGGAATCCGCCACCACCCCGTGGCAGGCCGAGATGGCGCGCCAGGCCGTACGGCTTACCGAAACGCCCGCTGCGCCCCCGCGCGCATTGCGTCCCGAGGTCAACGTGCCCGATAGCTGGCGCAACAAGGAAGGCGATTCGCGCCTTGAGGGCGTGCTGGAGCGGATCGATTGTTTGGGAAAATCAGCCCGTTTCCACGTGCGCGGCCGGGCGCGTTCCACCGCTTTCCTCGTCGAGAACCCGGGAGAGGTCCTCTTGAAGAACCTCTCCTCGCTTACCTTCGAGTTTCACTGCGGAGCCCAGAAGCCCGTGCCGGTGATTGTGGAATACAAGGCTCTCGCGGATCCCGAGCACGGTACCGTGGGTGTCGTGACAGCGTTAGAGTTTCGCTGAAGTTACGCGTGGGCTGTGGAGTGTTTCGGTTTTGCCTCCCGCGGCGTGTTGCGAAAGTGCTGATTGAGCCACGACTCAATCGCTTTCTTTTGTTCCGCGGGTACGACACGCTGCCATCTCAGTTGACCGGATTGCTCATGAAATTCCGCGATCAGATAAGCGCCGGTATTGTAAACGTGAATCACGTCCCCTCTACCATGCGAACAATAGTAAG
>JADLBG010000586.1 GCA_020847895.1 Bryobacterales bacterium | reverse complement strand
TGATCCCCTTGTCCGTCGAGATCTCCACCGTGAACCCCCCGAGTTTGCCGGGATCGGGAAAGAACAGCGAACGGGTCGCCTTGTATTCCGGATAGATCGACATCGGGTTCGCCACCTCGACTCCCTGTGTCGACCATGAACCCGCTGACGGTGTGTATTGCGGAAGCGGGTGGGCCGGGCGCGTATGCACGAGGCGGATGCCTGTAATCTTTAGCCGGCTCTTTTCCCCGGCGAAGGGCAGCGGCGGGGCGGCTTCCGCCTCCGGCATCCACTGCCGGTTGAGGAGCATGCCGGCCAGAGGGGCGGCCCGAAGCAACTGTCTGCGATTCATGGGATGGAATTTTCCTCCAGAGCGTAAACCTATTCCCTTCTCCAGCCGAAAGTCAAGGGTGGGGAGTCTGCTTTACGGTAGGTTTACAAACCGTAATGATTTTTGACGGAATTTTTTATCGCATTTCCGCATCTATAGGTGTGAGGCCAATTAAAACAGGGCAGTTCCAAGAGAGGCCAGACTAGGAAGGAGGGCGGCCATGAGGAGTATCAAGGAGCGGTTGGAACAGAGCGTCGCCACTCTGAGCACGCTCGAACGCAAGCGGGACCAGATGCGGTCACCGGCACTCGGCAATGATACCGAGTGGTCGTTGATCGAACGCGAATTGCGCGAGATTGAAGAGGACATTTTGCAGGATCCCGGAGCACTGGAAAAGTTCCTCGTTCGCAATAAACGATCGGAGTAGGGCGAACCGCGAGGTTCGCTCAAGACCGGCTGGTTGGAAAGCGGCGTTTCCCCCGCATAGTATGCTGCTGACCTTACGGGGAAAGAACGCGACAGCCACAATAAAAGGAAGAGGCGCCCGGTGCAAGCAGACCCCACCCCACCGGCCCACCACGCATCCTCTGCAACGCGAGCGCGATTGCCGGGCGCCTCTTCATGATTTCTGTTCCCTTCGAACTTCCCGTCCCCTCCAAATAAATAGATGATGCCATCAGCCTCCCGTTTCTCGCGTACCTGGATAGAGAGGCAAGAGGAGAACGGCAATGACAAGCATTCAACAGCGACTGGAACAAAGCGTAGCCATTCTCGGCACGCTCGAGCGTAAACGGACCGACATGAGATCCCCCGCCCTTGGCCGGGACACGGAGTGGCTATTGATCGAGCGCGAACTGAGGGATATCGAGCAGGACATCCTGCGGAACCCAGGCCCCCTGCACAGGACAGTGTCTTAAGCCTTCATGCCGGCGAGCACGCCGCGCATGTACGAGAACGAGCGCTGCATGCCGGGCAGCGGATTGTCGGCGTCAATCTCGTACTCGAGCATCACCCCTGCCGTGTACTTCATCTTCTTCAATTGCTTGAAAATCGCCGGGATGGGCAAGGCCCCGTCACCGACAATACACTGGCTTCCTTTTTCCTTCGGATCGCGGAGGTCCTTGATGTGCATATCGTGGAGGCGCGATCCCGCTTCGGCAATCGATTCCACGACATCCACGCCCGTGCGCGCCGTGTGTCCGGCGTCGATACACAAGCCCATCAGGGGATGCATGTTCCTGATTTCCTTGAGCACGCTCTGCGGGGTGGGGAAGTGCCTGTCCTCGGGACCATGATTGTGAATCGCCATGCGAATGTTGTACTCGATGGCGAGTTTCTCCACGATCGGCAGCGTTTCCTTCGTGGGCGCGCACACCATCACCGGCATGCCCGCGGCTTTGGCGTATTCGAAGTAATGCCGCAGTTCGGCCTCGTCGTTCTTCGACAGGCTGATGTTCCCGCCGCCGAGAATGGTCAGGCCGGCTTTCTGAAACTCGCTCCGAGCCTTGGCGATCTCCTCGGGCGTGCTGCGATAGGAGAGATGATACTCCTTGATGTTGATGTACGGAGTCCCGATCTGCTTGGTCATCCTGATGGCCAGCGACCGGCTGAACTCCCGGAACGAGTAACTGGCAACGCCGAGCTTGAACCCATCGGTGAACGAGTCGGCAACGGACGCGCTCAGTTTCACCGATTGCCCAGCCATCGCGGCGCCGCTCATCGCAAGCAGAGATCTGCGGGAAATCTTCATATGGCGATCATTATTCCATACGGACAGGCCGGTTGGCAGGCCATGCGGCCCGGTGTGTGATTGGTTGTCGCCAACCCACGCGCGTCCGTGATGTCCGTGGTTATGCCTTTGACCTCATCTACGGGGCGCTTCATCCACGGCAAGTGGTGGCGGATGCCGGGGTAGCGCCGCTACGTTCCGTGAAGCGGAAACCCGAAGCGGTCTCGGAGCAAACTTACCTGCCGCCCGGCGCCATCTTGCCCGCCGCCCAGAGAATCGCGTTCCGCACCAGCTTTCGATAGCCCGGATGGCGCATCGTGCTCTCGTCATGTCCCAACTGGATGTAGATCACCCTCGCCGTGGGATGCGGGCCAAGATAGGCCACCGGCTTGTCGTTAAGAGGATGATCCACTTCCATCAGCGGTTTGATGGCCGGTGAGAGCCACATGCCCTTGTAGGCCTCATCGACCACCGGTAGCGGCCCAACACCGCGAATCACCGGATGGTTCGCCATCCCCTTCACCGGCTTGGCTACCATCTCCACGTCGTGCTGGTACCTTGACTTGGGATGGGAGCCGAGCGCGTTAACGAAGAACTTCCCCCCCACCACCTCCTCGTACCACCACGGCCAGGACGTGTAATCGACGATCGCATGGTGAGTGGAGACGATCCCCTTGCCCGCTTCCACGAACTCCCGCAGGCTCGCCTTTTCCTTCTCGCCGATCGTCTCCGCCATGTCATGCAGCAACACGACATCGAATTTCTCCTTCATCGCGGGGTTGAAGGCTTCCGCCTGCGACGCGGCATGGGTCCAGATGATATCGTCGTAGCCTTCAAACAGAGTATAGAGTGCCGCCGGATAGCTGTGGCCGCCGGTCACCACCAGCAGGCGCGCGGCATCCTGCCGCGGTTGCGGACGGCTCGATATCGACGCGGGAAGCGTCACGGCGCCCGTGGCCGCCCACTCCGTTCCGCGCGCGAAGGCCGCGAGGAATCCAGGCTGTGTCATCGCGGAAAGATCGTGCCCCAGCGTCATGTGCACCGTGCGGCCGCTGCCGAACGGCGCCGTCCAGATGATGGGCTCATTCTTCCCTGTGCCGCCGGTCTCCGGGGCGCTGTAGGCTGTGGCCAGCACCTTCGTCCGCGGCAGCAGATCGAGTTTGTGGTACAGTTCGTCGTTGGCCGGAAATGTCTCTTCGAGCCCGCGGCTGATGGGGTGCCCGCGGTCAGTCCACTTCACCGGGAAAACGTGCCGCGCGCCGTGCCCGATGTTCTCGGGCTTCCATGTCGCGCCGATCAGTTCAGCGTAGGCGGCCCAACCCTTATCGCCTTTGCTTGAAGCCGACCAGCGCTTGTGGAACTCCTGCCCGTAGAACTCGCCATATGTCACGCCGTGGAACGAAATCAGGCCCTTCCCCGATCGTACGAACTCCTCTATTGCCTGCTCAGCCTGTGGTCCCCATCGCGGGCCGTTGTAGTTCAGCACCAATACGTCATACCCCGCCAGGCCGGAGGCGCTCAGGCCCCTCACCTCCTCCATCACCTTCACCTCGAAGCGGCCCGTATTGTTCAGAACCTGTCGAAGATACGGCGTCGATATCCGCCAGTCGTGATACGCAAGGTCCGATTCACCGGTAAGGATCAGAACCCGAACCCGGCCTTGTTGCGCTGCGCCGGCTAGGGCCGCGCAGATCGTCATCAGCAGGGCGAATCGCATGAGGAACCTGGCGACCATCGTAGCATCCAGGGCAGCCCTACCACAGAACCCGAAAATCCGCCATTTGTGTTGACATTCCTGTCTTCCAAGAGTAGGTTTGAAACTGAATCGGCCGCCCGTGGCCAAAGCGGAATACCACTCTCGAATCGCATCCGTTTATGCAAATCGGCTTTCATACCGACGCTTTCAACAGCTCCTACTGGAGCTTTTACCAGTGCCTGGACTGGGCGCACAACAACGGCATTCCTGTCCTCGAGTGCGGCGTCATCGACGGCGTGTCGTGGATTCACGGTCTCGGCTATCAGCCGCACATCGCCCTCTGGGAAGACCCGCTCGCGTTGCGCCGGAAGATGGAGAAACTCGGAATTCAGTTTTCCCAACTCGATGCGGCATTTCCGCTCTCCCGTCCCGAAGGCGCATCGCTCGGAATCGAGTACGTGCTGCGGTCTCTTCGTTGGGCCCACATCGCCGGGTGTCCCTGCATCGACACCACCGACGATCGCTTCAAACCCGAGTCCATGCGCGAACGCGAAGCTCTCGACCACATGCGCCGCATCTACGCGCAGATCGTCAGCGCCGCCGAGCGCTATCAGATCGTCATCAACATCGAACCGCACGGCTATTTCACGACCAGGCCGGAGTTCATGGAGGAGATGCTGAGCTTCGCCGATTCGCCCTTCCTGCGCATGAACATGGATACCGGCAACACCTTCATCGCCGGACAGGATCCCGTGGCGTTTCTCGAAAAGTTCAAGACCCGGGTGAGCCATGTCCACATCAAGGACGTCAGCGAAAGCCTCGCCGCGGTTTCGCGCGGTGATCTCACGGGAATCGCCGTGAGCCAGTGCGCCATCGGCGATGGCGTGAACGCGGCCAACATCGGGACATGTGTGGAGATGCTGGCCGCGGCGGGTTATGACGGCGTGCTCAGCCTCGAATGCGAAGGACAGGGCGGACCGTTGATCGAGCGCAGTTTGGAGTGGGTGCGCCGGCTATTGAAAGAAGTCCGCGCGTCCGTTGCCAGGATTGCATGACCATGAAAGACATCACAAGCGATTCCGCGTCCGCGCCCCGGCGCGACTTTCTGAAAGTGGCCGCCGGCGCAGTTTCTACGAGCGCGCTGGCCGGCTATGCCGCCGGCAGCGGCATCATCAAGGTCGGCGTCATCGGCTGCGGCGGCCGGGGCGAAGCCGCCGCCATGAACGCGATGAATGCCGGCAGGGACATCCGCATCGTCGCGATGGGCGATATCCGTCTCGACCGCGTCCAGGAAAAACGCGCCGCCCTGAAGCTCAAGTATCCGGAACAGATGGCCGTCGGCGACGACCATTGCTTCAAAGGCTTCGACGCCTACAAGCACGTCATTGCGAGTTCGGATGCCGTCATCATCGCCAACGCCGCCAAGTTCCACCCGCTCCATGCCAAGGCGGCAATTGAAGCCGGCAGGCACGTTTTCCTCGAAAAGCCCCACGCCATCGACCCGTACGGCATCCAGATGCTGCGCTCCGCCATCAAAATGGCGGCCGCCAGGCGGCTATCGGTCGTCAGCGGCCTCCAGAGCCGCTACCATCCCGGCTACAGGGAAACGATGCAGCGCGTCCACGACGGCGCAATTGGCGACATCGTGGCCATTCAGGAAACCTGGCTCCGCCCCCCTTACGTGATGTACCAGCGCGCCCCCGGGCTCACCGAAGTGGAGTATCAGGCCAGCAACCAGTACCACTTCCACTGGCTCTGCGGAGACGACGTGCCCCAGACCCTCATCCACAATCTCGACCGCTCGAGTTGGGCGCTGCGCAACGCGGCCCCCATCCGGGCCTATGGCATGGGCGGACGCTCCACTCTCAAGGGTGAGATCTACGGCGACGTCTTCGATCACCACGCCGTCGTGTACGACTTTGCCAGCGGCGTCAGAGTCTATGCCTATTGCCGCACGATCGATAACTGCTACAACGAAAACTCCAGCCTGATACTCGGCACGAAGGGCCGTTGCGACCTGCTGAAGCTGACCATCACCGGCGAAACCAATTGGAAAAGCGCCGGTCCCACGTCCAAAAACAATGCCTACGATCTCGAACATGCCGCCTTGTTCGACGCGATTCGCTCCGGCAATCCGCTGAATAACGGCGACTACATGATCCGCGGCACCCTCATTACACTGATGGGCCAGTTCAGTTGTTACTCCGGCCAGGAAGTCACCTGGGACCGGATCTCGAACTCGGACTACGCTCATCTCCCGCGGCCCGAGGACGTTCGCGCTGACATGGAACCGCCGGTCCGCCCCGGCCCCGATGGCGGTTATCCCGTATACTTCACCCCGGGAGTTTCGAAACTTCTCTGAGTCCGCTGCGCCACGATTGCCCGCGATTGTTCGCGATTGTTGCAACCGCTGGAAAACGGTTGAATTTCGGTGTACACTATTCCACTATTGGGAATACGAAACACGGGAATCGATTGCCGCACGTAACAAAGGGGATTTTTATGAACCGCGCCAAGAAGGTTTTGCCGGTGCTTGTGCTGTTGAGTGCCCTCTCCATGAACCTCTCCGCACAGGCGATTTACGCAACATTGACGGGAGTCGTTTCCGATGTGTCGGAAGGCCTCGTCGTACGGGCCAACGTAAAGCTTCGAAACCTGCAATCCGGGTCCATGCGCGAGACGGTGACCAACGCGCAGGGCTATTACACGTTCGCCAGTGTGCCGGTGGGCACATACGAACTCACGGTCGCGGCGCCCGGTTTCACCACCTACACGGAAACCGGCATCGCCTTGGGCGGCGGCGAACGGCGCAACGTGAACGTCACCCTCAAGGTCGGCAGCACCACCGAGACCGTCGTGGTCACAGGCGCCTTGGAAGAACTGACGCCGGTGGACTCCGGCGAGAAGTCCACCACCCTGAACATCAAGCAACTGGGAAACTTTGTCCAGGTGGGCAGCAACGCCGCGGAGTTCATCAAGATCATGCCCGGCTTCGGCATCAAGAACGGGACGCAGAACGCCCCCAACTATAACGGCGCCACCATCGGCATCAACGCCAACGGCAACGCCGGAAGCCAGAGCCCGTTGAACGACGCCTACTCCTACAACGGATTGCCGGGCAACACCCTGGACATCGTCGCCGACGGCGCCCACGTGTCCGACCCCGGCTGCAACTGCGACACGCCCGTGAACCCGAACTCGGACATGATCACGGAGTTCAAGATCACCATGTCGAACTTCAGCGCCGAGACGCAGAAAGGGCCGGCGGTGATCACCTCGGTGGCCAAGTCCGGCGGCACGGACTTCCATGGATCGGGATTCTTATATGCCCGCGACTACAACCTGAACGCCAACGACTGGCTGAACAACGCCAACAAGGTGCCCATTCCGCAGAACAAGTATTACTACCCCGGCTTCACGCTCGGCGGGCCGGTGATCATCCCGAAGACGCCGCTCAATAAGGCAAGCAACAAACTGTTCTTCTTCACCGGCTACGAGTATTTCTACCAGGTGCTGGACACGGGTCTGCTGCGCGCGGCGGTGCCCACGGAAGGCATGCGCAACGGCAACTTCTCACCGGACGAACTGGCCAAGATGGGCCGGATCACCGCCTCCGGCGCGCCTCCGGGCCAGATCAACGCGCGGAACCTGGCGCTCTACCCGGGGGGCATCATCAGCGGCGCGGCCATTGACAAGAACATGCAGGCGCTGATGAACCTGTACCCCAAACCCAACGCCGACCCCAATGCCACGGGCGGCTTCAACTGGACCGACGATCTGCTGTTCAACCAGAACAACCACCAGTGGATGACACGCGTCGACTACAACATCAGCGATAACACGAAGATGTTCGTCCGCTACAACCTCCAGCGCGAGGTGCAGCGCTTCCCCATGCAGCTTTGGGCCAACACGACCACGCAGCAGTTGCCCTACCCGACGCCGGTGCTCGGCAAGAACCGGTCCGATTCGGTCACGGCTTCGCTGACCCACGTCTTCAGCCCCACCATGACCAACGAGACGGTGTTCGGATACACCTTCATCGGATTCCCCAACGTATTCGAAGATCCCGCCAAGGTGGATCCCGCCAAGATCGGCTTCAACTACAAGCTGCTCTACAAGAACGGTGTTGCCCAGTTCCCCAACTTCGCGGGCGGCAATGAAATGGCGCGCATCGCCAACTACGGCGGCTTCGAGGTGGGCGGCGCCGGAGCCGGACTGTACGCCAACAAGTACATGCCCAGCTTCAGCGATACCGTCACCAAAGTGTGGGGCAGGCACACTGTCAAGGGCGGCTTCTTCTGGGAGTGGATCCGCAATGCCCAGCCCGCCAGCAACGCCTCGCAAGGCGCCTTCGTCATGAGCAACGGCAACTCCAACACGCTCGGCAACGAGTATGCAGACATGCTGGTGGGCAACCTCAACTCCTTCCAGCAGTACTCGTTCAACCGCATCAACGACATCTCCTACACCACTGCCGAGGGCTTCGTTCAGGACTCCTGGAAGGTGAACAAGCGCCTGACGCTCGAACTCGGCTTGCGAATGACGCACTTCACGCCGTGGATCGACCGCCTGTCTTACGGTTTTTCAGTCTTCGACGGATCGAAGATCACTCCCAGTTGCGCGCCTGTGAACTATTGCGGCTTCTATTGGAACAAGCGTGACTCCGGCGTTCCCATGGGCGGCTTCCCCACGAAAGGCGTGTTCTGGCAGCCGCGTTTCGGCCTGGCCTACGACGTCTTCGGCAACGGCAAGACGGTGATCCGGGGAGGCTGGGGAATGTATTACTTCCACTCGGGGCAGTTCACTACCGGCCTGGATGTCGCCGCGGGAGTGCAGGTGATCAATCTCAGCAACAACCAGGGGGTCGGGGCCTCGCCCTACGTGGCGCAGCCCTCCTCGACCGCCAAACCTCTCATGGCGCGCGATCTGGATACCATGAACTTCTCGAGCGCCGCCCTCAGTCCGGGCGCGGTGGACAGGCTGGACGACAGGCAGCCCTTGACCAAAAGCTACAGCTTCACCTTTGCCCAGCGGCTGCCGTGGTCGAGTCTGTTTGAAATCGCCTATGTCGGCAACACGAGCACGGACCTGTTGTACACAAGCGGCTTCAACAGCAGCGTCAACCTGGTTCCTGTCGGCGCAATGCTCTCCTCGGCGAACGGGGGCGTGGATCCCAACTCCCTGGTGGCGAATAACTTCCGCCCATACAAGATTTACGGCGGAGTCAACCTCGCCACGCACGGCACTTACGCCAATTACAACTCGATGCAGGCCACCTGGCAGCGCACCAAGGGCCGCTATACCATCATGATGAACTACACGTTCTCCAAGGCCCTGGGATTCGTCAGTTCTTCTTACGACCCTTTCAACTTCCGGAATAACTACAGCGTGCAAAACGGCGACCGCACGCATCTCTATAACGCGGCTTACTCCGTCGAACTGGGCAGCCCGGTGCACGGCAACCGGATTGCCGCGGGCCTGGCCAACGGCTGGCAGGTCTCCGGAATGCTGCAGTTGCAGAGCGGTGCGAACCTCACCGGCATGCGCGGACAGAATTTCGGCATGAACACCAACAGCTTCAAGATCCCCGGCACGGCGTTCAACGTCAGCAGCACGTCGTTGCTGGGGACGCCGGAGATCGCTCTGCGTCCGATCCTCACGTGCGACCCCAGATCCAATCTCGGCGACCACCAATACATCAATGGCTCCTGCTTCGCCATCCCGACGCAGATCGGCACGAATGGACCGGCGACGCTGCCCGCGATCTACGGCCCGGGCTTCTTCAACACGGACCTCGGACTGTTCAAGAACTTCGACATCAAAGAGAAGATGAAGCTCCAGTTCCGCGCCAACGGCTACAACTTCCTGAACCACCCGTTGTGGTCGTTCTCGAGCGCCACAAACACCACGCTCAGCTTCGATGGCAGCACGGGCAGACTGAATAACCCGATCTTCGGCTACGTCACCCAGAAACAAGGGAGGCGCACCATCCAGTTGGCCGTCAAATTCATGTTTTGAGCCGGCCGCGGGCCTGTCCGCCCGCAAATCCCGGCGGCCGCTTTCACTTGAGCGGCTCCTCCACGCTCAACACGCGATCGGTGGCGATGTTCTTCAATGTCTGCACAATCCCGCTTGGCCACCGGATCTCGACGGAAGCAATCCTGGTTTCCTCGCCCAGGCCGAAGTGAACCCGCTTGTCGCTCGACGACATGAATCCCACGCTGATGGCCACGTGGTTGTAGAGCACGCGGCCGGATGCGGTGGTCAGTTTCACTCCGGCCCCGATGGCGTCGCGCGCGCTTTTGCGGCCGGTGAGCGCCACCATCAGCCAGTGGTTGCCGCTATCGGCCGTGTTCATCAGGATGCGCGGAGCCTGGTTGAGCGAGGTCACCACAATGTCAAGCGCGCCGTCTCCGTTGAGGTCGCCGAAAGCCGATCCGCGCTGGTACCCTTTGGGCAGGAAATCCTCGCCCATCTCGCCGGATACATCCACGAATGTCTTGCCGTCGGTGTTTTCGAACATGGTGTCGTGCTGGGGGCTTTTCGCGCTGACCATGTCGACGTCGCCGTTGGCCGAGTAGATATCCTTCCAGCCGTCGTTGTTGTAATCGATGAAGCCGGCGCTCCACCCCGAGTACGTCATGCTCAGTTTCTGCACCGTCGAGATCGAAGAGTAGTACTGGAACACGCCGCCGCGGTTGCGCAGCAGTTGCCAGATCTGGCCCATCAGGTTGTTGAAGAAGATGTCGACTTTGCCGTCATTATCGAAGTCCTTGGCGTCGCATCCCATCGAGGACCCGGCCCGCGCGTTCTGGTCGTAGGCAACGCCCAACTCGAGCCCCTTCTCCTCGAATGTGCCGTCGCGGCGGTTGATGAACAGCGAATTCGGCTCCGTGTCGTTGGCGATGAAGACGTCCATCCAACCGTCGCCATTGAAGTCGGCAATGGAAACGCCCATGCCCTTACCCGGGTAGCGCGCCAACTGGGACTTCACGGTGACGTCGGTGAACTTGCCGTTTCCCAGGTTGCGGTAAAGGCGCGGCGGCACGCTCGGATAGCGATGCGGATTGCAGTAATAATCCTGGTCGTTCATCAGGCAGCGCACGTCCGTGACGGGACTCCAGATGGTGTAGTCCGAAACGATCAGGTCAAGCAAACCATCGTTGTCGTAATCAAACCAGGCGGCGGCCACGCTCAGCGTGTTGGCGGGCTTTCCGCCGATACCGGATGCGGCGGTCACATCGGTAAAGGTCCCGTCACCGTTGTTGTGGAACAGGGCGTTGGGCCCCATGCTCGCAAGGAACAGGTCTTCGAAGCCGTCGTTATCGTAATCGCCCACGGCGGAGCCGAAGTTGTAATCAAGCCCCTTGCCGGTGAGGCCGGCTCTCGCGGTGACGTCCTCGAAGGTCCCGTCGCTTTTCTGCTGCAGCAGACAGTTGAAAAAGGAAGGGTCCGTCTTCTTGAGTTCCGGCAGTTTGGCGCCGTTGGCGAGAAAGATATCCAGCCTGCCATCGTTATCGAAGTCGAAAATGGTCGCGCCGCCGCACATCGGCTGCGGAAAATACTTGCGGCCGGTGAAGCTGTTATTCGTCTTGTACGGGATCTTCGATTTCGCCGCTACGTTGACGAAATGGGGCCGTCCGGGAGGCGGCGCGGAGAGCAGCGAGAGCAGGAACGCCCCGCCTCCCAGCACACACAACGCGCGCCGCACGGGATCAGTCTACTCCTTGCTCTTCGACGCCATCGCGCCGTCAGTGAGTTTCTGCGCGATCGCCCGTTCGCGGTCGCCCTCGGCCTTGCGCTGGAGTCTGTAGTAGGCGGTGGCCAGCGCGATGTGCGCCTCGACAAACCGCGGGGTCTGCTTCACGATGTCTTCCAGTTCGAGTCGCGCGCGGTCAGGTCTTCCCGTCTCCAGTTCGACCGAGGCGAGTTGGAACCGGGCGCGGATCTCCCCGGGGCGCACTCGCAGCGCCCGTTCGAGCAGCTTCCTCGCCTCCTCCGCATGCCCGTCCTGCCGCAGGAGAGCCGCGAGGTTCAGGTTCGATTCAAAATCATTCGGGTTGCGCTCGAGTTCGCTCTGGAATGCCGTCCGCGCGGCTGCCGTGTCGCCGGTCTGGATGTAGGCGAGCCCCAGATACGCATGGACATCGGGCAATTGCGGATTCAACTCGGCCGCCTTGCGGAGATCGGCGGCGGCGGCCTCGAATTCGAGCGCACGTAACTTGGCGGTTCCCATCAGCAATAGCGCCTCTGCCGATTCGCCATTACGCAAAATGCGGTCGATGACCTGCTCGCCCCTCTTGACCTGGTTGTCGCGGATCAGCGCCGTCCCCAGCAGATAGGCCACTGCCAGGTCGTCCGGGGTTTGCTTCCGGGCCGGTTCGAGCAATTCGATCACCTGCCGGTTTTCGCCCTGGCGCAGCCGGCAATCGGCCAGAAGCAGCAGAATCTGCCGGTCCTCGGGCTTGGCCGCGTGAAGGGCAGTGAGTTCCCCCGCGGCGGCGGAGATCTCGCCCATCTTGTAGTAAGCCAAGGCCAGGTTCAACCGGATGCCCGGATCCTTCGGACGGCCCTTCAGCGCCGCGCGGTATTCGACGATGGCCTGCCGGTACCGGCCAGTGCCGGCCAGCGCCGCGCCCAGGTTCGAGCGCGCGTCAACACGGTCCGGCCGCAGTTTCAAATATGCGCGGTACTGCGGGATCGCTTCCTCGGCGTCGCCCGCCTGGTGCAGCGCGATGGCCTGTTTCAGGATCCGCTCGGGATCCTGCTGCGCCCCCGTGGCGCACGGGAACAGGCTCAGCGCCGCGAGTGCGAAAAACTTCGCCATGGCTTTCCAACACCAAGAATACAACGGCGGTTACTCCTCGCCCAAATTCCCGAGGAGGACATGGCTAGAATGAGAGGCGAATGCCGCTTCTCCAGAGCGTCCGCCTCGCCTTCCGTCTCTTCCGGCGCGATCCCGCTCTTACGGGAATCGCGTTGGCGTCCATTGCGCTCAGCGCCGGAGCCTCCACTGTGGTGTTCGCCGCGGTCAAATCCGTGCTGCTTGACCCGCTTCCGTTTGCGCGCCCCTCCCAACTCGTGCAGCTACGCAGCGAATTCCCGCGCATGCGGCAGCAGTCCCACGGCGATTGGGTGGTTTGGAATGATACCCGCGAACTTGGCCGGAGGTCGCGCACGCTTGGCCCCGCGGGAGCCTATGCGAATGCCGTTTTCGATCTCGCCGGCGACTCCACCGCCACGCCGGAAGCGCTCTACGGCGTGCGGATGAGCGCCGTGTTGTTCCCCGTACTCGGCGTCTCCCCCATGCTCGGGCGCAATGTCCTTCCCGATGAGGACCGGCCCGGCCAGCCCGATGTCATCATTCTCAGCTACGGCCTCTGGGTCCGCCGGTTTCACTCCGATGCCTCCATCGTCGGCCGTCACGTCACCATCAATGGGCACGCCTGCAAAGTGATCGGCGTGATGCCGCCCCGCTTCAACTTCCCGCTGCGCAGAGAGGCCGCGCACACACCCTCGCCTTACGTGGAATTTTGGGCGGCGCCTCTGGCGGCAGCCGCAAATCCGAACGCTGGAATGGGAGCCGTGGCGAGGCTCCGCCCCGGTATTCCCTTCGAGGCTGCGCGGCGCGAGTTGGCCTCCCTCAGCAACTCTCTCGCTCACGATTTCCCGGCAACGAATCGAGACCGCATCCTCACCGCAAGCCCCCTGCTGGACAGCGCCGTTGGAGCCGCCGGTAAGAGCCTGTGGCTCCTTCTGGCCGCCACCGCGGTCTTCCTCCTGATCGGCTGCGCCAATGTCGCCAACCTGCTCCTGGCCCGCGGATTCGCGCGGCAGAGGGAGATTGCGGTAAGGCTGGCGCTCGGAGCCGGCTATTGGCGCATTGTCGGGCAGCTTCTCACGGAAAGCTCCCTGTTGGCCCTCGCCGGCGGTTTCGGCGGATACCTTCTTTCACTGGCGGCATGGAGCATCCTTCCTCTGTTGACGCCCGCGAGCATTCCGCGCCTCGCCGCCTCTCGATCCGATGGCGCGGTGCTCGCCTTCGCTCTGGCAGTCGCCATCCTGAACGGCATCCTCTTTGGAATCGCACCCGCGCTTCGGCTGGCCGCGGAAAACCCATCCCGAGCCTGGAGTGGCTTCGGCTCTCGCGGCGCCGCATCCGGCCGGCGGGATGGCCTGCGCTCTTCGCTGGTTGCCTCCGAAGTGGCCCTGTCCGCGCTTCTCGTGGTGGTTGGCGGGCAGGTGCTGGCAAACTTCGCCGCGCTGGCCGCCACGGACCCTGGCTTTGAAACCACCCGCGTTCTCGCCTCCGTTGTGCTCCCCGCTCGCGAGCGATACCCCACCGATGAGAAGCGAGCACTGTTCTACCGCCGCATTCTCGATGCGGTTCGCGCCGTGCCTGGCGTGGAGAACGCTGGAACCGTCGACGCCCTGCCGTTCAGCGGAGAGAATCATGGCGGAACAGTCAGCGGAGGCGCCATCTCCGCGGACAATCCACTTACCGCGGAGATTGACGTTGCGGGAGGAGACTACCTCCGGACGATGGGAGTGCGGCTGCTGCAAGGCCGCTGGTTTCGCCAGGAAGAAATGCAGGCGCCGGACGACGCCGCCATCGTCAATACCTTTGTGGCGGACCGTCTGTGGCCGCACGCCAGCGCCCTCGGGCAAAGAATCTGCGTGTTCTGCACTCCGGAAAACCCGCGCAACTGGAAACGGGTGATCGGAGTGGTGTCCCACACCAGCCACGGAGCGCTTGACGAACCCGGGAAAGGCAACGTCTATCTGGCCGCAGGAGCCATGGAGAAAGCGGCTTTCCTCGTGGTGCGAACGGAACGGCCGAAGGAGGAGGTGGCGAAGGCCATCCGCCAGGCGATCGCCGCCATCGACCCCAACCAGCCGGTCCTCCTCACGGCTTCGATGCGTCAGTTGGTTTCGGATTCCATCGCCGCCCGGCGATTCCTTGTTGCGCTCCTCACCGTTACGGGTTGTCTGGCGCTGTTTCTTGCGGCGGCCGGCATCTATGGCGTCATTTCGTACACGACATCGCGCCGGACACAGGAGATCGGGATTCGCATGGCCGTGGGCGCGACACCCGCCAAAGTGTTTTCGCTCATCTTCCGGCAAGGCTTCCTCGTGACCGGCGTGGGGCTGATCATTGGACTCGCGGGAGCAATGGCCTTGCTGCGAATTCTGGAGAGAATGCTCTTCGGGCTTACAAACCCCCGGCCGCCATACCTGTTGGCGGCTGCCGCGCTCGTCGCCGTGACAGCGGAAATCGCCTGTTGGGTCCCCGCGCGGCGCGCTACCAGGACGGACCCGATGGCCGCCCTCCGGCGGGAATAGCGAAGCCATACCCTTGCTCCCGCCGCCGCGCGGCGCTACGGTGAAAACGACGGAGGTCTTCCATGACCGTTACAAGTCTTCAACTCGTAAACGAATTCCTATCCTCCAAACGAATCGCCCTCGTCGGATTGTCCCGAAATTTTCAGGATTTCAGCCGCACAATCTTCCACGAATTCCTCAACCGCGGCTACGATATGGTGCCCGTGAATCCCAACGCCGCGGAAATCGAATCCCGGCGCTCCTTCCCCTCCGTGAAGGATGTCTCCCCTCCCGTGGAAGCCGCCCTCATCATGACGCCCGCGGAAGCCGCGCCCGGCGCGGTACGCGATTGCGCCGCTGCCGGCGTCAAGCGCGTCTGGCTCCATCGCGGAGCCGGCCGGGGCGCGATGAACCCCGAAGCCGTCCGCTTGTGCGGTGAAAGCGGCATCCACGTCGTTGCCGGAGAGTGCCCCTTCATGCATCTCCCGGATACTGCCTGGTTCCACCGCGCCCACCGCCTCATCCGCCGCATCACCGGTAAGCTTCCGAAATAGCTACCGCGCCTCGCGCCCAATCCATTTCGCCGCCGCCACCGGACGATGCGCGGCCATCCGCTCCAACAGTTCCCCCGGCGCCCCTGCCGCCACGAACAACTCCCGGTTTGCCTGCTTCAACAAACCCGCCTTTACAGCACGGTCAGAACTCCTGATCTCATCCCGTGGTTCTGACGGGGACGATGAATTTGAATTGACCCGATGACAGTTGCGCCAGTGGCGTAGTCGGGGCGAGACTGGAGCATGCCGCAACTCCAGTTGCCGATCTT
>JADLBG010000585.1 GCA_020847895.1 Bryobacterales bacterium | reverse complement strand
GCAGAGAAATCGGTAAGGTGCTGGGCACGGCGGATGCTCAGCCGCTCGACTTCTGGATTGCGGTTCCCGCCGAGGAGCCGCTCCAGTTGGACGATGTGGTGCTGGTGCGGCGCGCGCTGGCTGACGGGCAGATGGTGACGCTCTACGGCATTGTCGATATCCTCGTTGCCCGCCACGAAGGGGCGCGGCTTGAATCCGACGTCTTTCTCGCCACCGATGGCGTGCTGCCGCTGACTCATGCGGTGAAGGCGCACGTCACCGTGACCCGCGTCGAGCCGGAGATCTTCGTGCCGCCAATGCCCGGCGAGCCTGTGTACAAAGCCGCGGGCGAGGACCGCGATAAGGCGCTCTTCTTCGATGTCATGACGAAGCGCTTTCCGCTCGGCTTCTCGCGCGACGGCGAGCCGGTGCACGGCAACTTCGAATTCCTCGACGGCTCCCGCGGAGCGCATGTCAATATCTCCGGCATTTCCGGCGTCGCCACCAAGACCACCTACGCAACCTTCCTTCTGTACGGCATCTTCCATTCGAAGCTTCTGGGAGCGGCCGCTGGTAACACGCATGCGCTCATCTTCAACGTGAAGGGCGAGGATCTGCTGTTTCTCGACAAGCCGAACAACTCGCTCAAGGCGGACCAGGAGGCGCTCTACGCGAAGCTCGGGCTTCAACCGGGGGCGTTCGAAGACCTGGCGATCTATGCTCCCGTGCGGCGCGAAACGCTCGAGATGGTTCCCGATACCGGCGCCCGCACCGAGGGAGTGACCCCGTTTGCCTGGACGGTGAAGCAGTTCTGCGAAGAACGTTTGCTGCGGTTTCTGTTCACGGAAGCGGAAGACGACAGCAGCCAGCTCGGCTCCGTGGTGGAGCGCGTGGAATCGCGCCTCGCGCACGAGGATGTCCGCGGGCTCGACGGGTTTGACGACCTGGTGGCGCGCATTCAGGAGCATCTGGACGACTGGGCCGGAAGCTACGCATCGGGCACGCGGTCTGCCTTCGAGCGGCGGCTGCTGTCGGCTGCGGCGCGCGTGGGCCACTTGATCCGCGGGCATGTCGATGATGCGGAGCGCAACGTCATCAACTGGCGTAAGGCGCAGGTGACGGTGATCGACATCCACAACCTGCATGACCGCGCCAAGCGCTTCGTCATCGGCGTGGTGCTGAAGCGCATGTTCGAGGACAAGGAGAAGTCGGGGACTTCGCGTCCGCTCGCTTTCGTGGTGCTCGATGAGTTGAACAAGTACGCGCCGCGCGAAGGCTGGAGCCCCATCAAGGACGTGATTCTCGACATGGCCGAGCGCGGGCGCAGCCTCGGCGTCATCCTCATCGGAGCCGAGCAGACCGCGAGCCAGATTGAGCGCCGCGTGGTGGCGAACTCGTCGTTCCGCGTGGTGGGCCGGCTTGATTTGGCGGAGGCGCAGCAGCATGAGTATGCCTTTCTCCCCGGGCCCAGCCGCGCGCGCGCCGGCATCCTGAAGCCGGGCACGGTAATCGTGAGCCAGCCGGAAATCCCCATTCCGTTGCTGGTGCAGTTTCCGTTTCCTTCCTGGGCCACGAGAGAATCCGAGGCGCGATTAGCGGTGACCGCGGCGGGCAAAGATCCCTTCCGGAAGTTCCGCTCATGAGATTCCTGCATACGGCCGATTGGCACATCGGAAAGAGCTTGCGCGGCCGTTCGCGCATGGATGAGCACGAGAAGGCGCTCCAGGAAGTGTTCGAGATCGCGGTGAGGGAGAAGATCGACTGTGTTTTGGTGGCGGGGGATATCTTCGACACGCAGGCTCCGCCGGCCGAGGCGGAGCGGCTGGTGTACTCGCTGCTCGCCGATCTCGCCGGCCATCGGATTCCGGCGGTGCTGATTGGCGGCAACCACGATCATCCGCGAAGGCTCGAGGCATTGCGGCCGCTGCTCGACCGCATGTCCATCCACATGCGGCCCACTGTGCGCGCGCCCGAGGAGGGCGGAGTCGTCGAACTCACGGTGCGGGGCGAACAGGCGCGCATCGCGGTGATGCCGTGGGTTCCGGAGCACAAGTGGTTGGACGCGAGCCTGCTGATGGGCGTACATGCCGAGCGTTCGAGCGCCTACGCCGAAGGAATCACGTCAATCGTTGACGCGCTGTCGGCGGGGTTTACAGCGGAGACCGTGAACGTGCTGTTAGGGCACCTGTTCGTGCAGGGCGGGGAGGCAACGGGCAGCGAGCGCGAGGTGCATACGACAAAGCCCTACGCGCTGCCGGCTCAGCGCTTCCCGGATTCGGCTTCCTACATCGCGCTTGGCCATTTGCACCGGCCGCAGGAGATTGCGGGTCCGAGCCCGATTTTCTATTCGGGGTCGCTGCTACAACTCGACTTCGGCGAATACGGACAGGATAAGCGCGTGGTGATCATCGACGCGAAGGCAGGGAAGACCGCGCGTGTGGAGAGCGTGCGGCTGGCCGGCGGGCGCCGTCTGCGCCACGTGAGCGGCACGCTCGCGGAGATCGAGAAGCGCGCCGCCGAGTGGAATAACGGCGACTTCCTGTATGTCACGGTGCAGTTGGCGAAGCCGAAGCCGGGAGTGGCGGAGGATGTGCGGGCGATGCTGCCGGATGCCGTGGATGTGCGGGTGGACCTGCCGGGGCCACCACCACCAGGGCCTGCTCCCCCGCCCTCCGACCCGCGGGCGATGTTTCAGCGCTTCTTCGAAGACCGCGAGGGAGGCGAACCCTTACCTGATCTGATGTCGGCATTCCAAAAGCTCTACGAGGAGGCTACCGATGCGTCCAGTGAAGCTTGAGTTGGAAGGATTCACCAGCTTCCAGAAGAGAGCCGTGATTGACTTCGAGGGGCTCGACCTGTTCGCCATCACGGGGCCGACGGGCGCGGGGAAATCCTCCATCCTGGACGCGATGCTGTATGGCCTGTTCGGCTGCACTCCGCGCATCGGCGAGAAGGAGATACCGCGGTTGGTAAGCCTCGGGCAGAACACGGTGAAGGTGACCTTCGAGTTCGAAGCCGGAGGCAAGCGCTACAGGGTCGCCCGCACACGTAAGACGGGCAAAGCGAGCGTGACGAATATCCTGCTGGAGGAGCAGACGGGCGAGGAATGGAACTCGCTGGCGGGCAGTGTGAAGGAGATCGGCGAGCGCATCCAAGGGATTCTGGGCCTCGATTTCGATGGCTTCACGAGGTCTGTGATTCTGCCGCAAGGGGAGTTTGACAAGTTTCTGCGGGGAGACCCGAAGCAGCGTACGGAGATTCTCAAGGACCTGCTGGGGCTGCGCGTGTATGAGCGGATGATGCGTGCGGCGAATGAGCGGGACAAGGAATTGCGGATAAAGGCCGATGCCTTCGGGCAGCAGCTTGAAACCGCCTATGCGGACGCTACCCAGGAGAATCTGGAGAAGCTGGAGGCGCAGCGGCAGGATTTGATGGATCAACGGGCGGCTCAGGAGAAGGAACGGCAACGGCTGGAGTCGATCCTTCCAGTGGCGCAGGAATTGAAGCAGGTCCGAACGGAGGGCGAGCAAGCAGACGCGGCCTTGGCCAAGGCGCGAACGGAGTTGAAGGAGGCGGAGGCAGGCAGCGCGGCATCGGAGAAGACCCTGGCCGAATGCGAGCGGAAGCTCGAGGATCTGGAGGCGCGGCTCGAGGCCGCGGGCTATGACGAAGCAGCGTGGTCGGAGTTGACTCAGGCTGTGCCGCCGGCCAAACAGCAGGCGAGCTTGCAAGTAGAACTGGCCGCCAGACGCAAGGACCGGCAGGCGAAGGCCGCCTCCTTACCGCAGCTCGAAGCGGAAGCAAGGCACGCGGCGGAGTCACTCGAAGCCGCCCGGCAGGCGCGTGGGGAGGGGCAGCGAAAGGCCGGGGAGGCTCAACAGGCGCTCGAGGACTTCCGCAAGGCGCATGGTTCGGGTGATCTTATCCGCGCGCGGCTCGAAAAGCTCCGCAAGGCCGAGGCGGCGATGGCGGGGCTGGCTGCGAAGGAGGCCGTGCACTCCGCCGTGGCCGAGGCAGAGGGGGCTTTGGAGTACTTGCAGACGCTGAACGCCGCCGGTGAGATCCGGCGGCATGTGAAGGCGGGGGACCAATGTCCTGTGTGCGAGCAGACCATCCCCAAAGTGCCGGAGGCGGCTCCGGTGGCTGCTTTAGATGAAGCGCGGAAGCGGCTGCAAGCGGCGCGGGCGGCGCAGACGGCGTGGCAGCGGGCGGCTGATCAACTGGCGGACGCGCGGAGCCAGGCGGCGGGAACGGCGGAAGAGTTGGAAGCGCGGCTCGAGGGCGTGGGGGCGTTGGAGAAGGCGAACAGCGATCTCTTGCGCCTGTCGCAGGAGGCGCAGTCCGCCGAGGCGGCGGCTGAACGCAAGGCGCAAGCGGGGGAACAGCAGTTGCAGCTTTCCGCGCAGCAGGTGGCATCCATCGATGCCGAGATCAAGCGGGCGCAGGAGAAGCTGCGGGAGGCTGCCGCCGGGCTGCAACAGTTTCCCAATTGGGCTCCGCTGCCGTTGAGTGAACTCGAGGCGTCGCTCGAGGAGCAGAACCAGGCAAAGCGCCTACGGCAGGAATTGGAGCGGCAGCGGCTGGACGCCATGAACCAGCGGCTGAGGGTCACCACCGCGGCGATGGAGCACAAGTCACGACAGCTTTCACTACAGAACACGATCAGCGAGAAGGAAACACGGATCGACCGGACGAAGACGAAGGCCAAGGAACTGGCGGCGACGCTGCGGGCGCAGTTGCCCGAGTTGGCGCAAGGCGCGGAGGAACTGGCGCATGTGCAAGCGGCGTTACGGTCCGCGGGGGCGATGACCGCGACTTTACAGGAGAAGATGGCCACGGCGGATGCGAACATCGCGCAGTTGCGGCAGCGTATCAGTGAGTCGCGGCGGATGCGCGAGGAGATTGCCGGACTGCGGGCGGAGGCGCTGGTCTATCACCAACTGGGGAAGCTGCTGGCGGCGAATGAGTTCATCGCCTACGTGCAGAGGGCGGCGCTCGGCAGGCTGGCGAGCGAGGCCTCGAATCAGCTTTTCGGGCTGAGCCGCGGGCAGTACACTCTGACCTTGAGTGAAGACAGCAACGAGTTCTTCGTGGTGGACCACTGGAACGCGAGCGAGACGCGGAGCGTCAAGACACTTAGTGGCGGCGAGTCCTTCCTAGCCTCGCTAGCCCTAGCATTGGCCCTCTCCGAAGGACTCACCGCCATGTCATCGGACGAGCGCGCGCGCTCCCGCCTGGATTCCCTGTTTATTGATGAAGGTATCTCGTCCCTGGACGCCGAGTCGCTCGAGACGGCGATTGCGGCGATCGAGACATTGACCTCCGGAAACCGTATGGTAGGCGTCATTTCGCATGTCACGGAGTTGGGGGAACGGCTTCCCTCACGGATTCGCGTGGAGAAGTCGCAATCCGGGAGCCGCGTGTCGGTGGAGGGTCACTCCCATTCGATGGTTGCCGGCGGCTTGTGAGTGAGGTCATAGAAGACCGCGCAGATTCCTTCCACTTGTAACAACTCTTCGGTCATTTGTTTCAGGAGCGCGGCGGGCATGATGACCGCCTGCGCGGTCATGCCGTCGACGGAATCCACCGGGCGGAGGACGGCGCTGTCGGGCCTGCCCTCGACTCCCACTGGAATCACGACTACCGGGAACTGCCAGATGGTCTTGTCGAAGCCGCTTTGATGAGAGAGGCGGCGGACAATGGCATCGACGCGGCGCAGATGGGCGAGCCGTTCTTCGGTGATGTAGGCGGGCGCGCTGCGCAGCGAGGCGAGCGGGGCGTGGGAAGCGACGGCGGCTACGACGCGATTGATGCCGGCGATGCGGTTGATCAATTCGGTGGCGGCGTGCTCGTCGGACGGCATGCCGTCGAGGGCGAGGGCGGGGCGGTAAGTGCGGGAGTCGCCCTGCACTCCGACGGAATGCACCGGGAGAAGGTAGCCCTCGCCGATTTGCCTGGCCGCGGCGGAGTCGCCGCCGCAGAGGCAGCGGATGGCAAGGCCGGGGCCAGGGAAGGGGTGGCGTTCGAGGAGTTCCTCGTCGATGCCGAGTTCGCGGCCGATCTCGCGGACTTCATCCTTATAAAAGGAGCTGAGGGGCTCGATGATGCGGCCGGCGTCGATGAGGCGCTGGATGCCCTCGACGCGGTTGTGATGCGTCTTGATCTTGTCGGCTTTGGTAGCGCCGCCGGATTCGATGGTGTCGGGATAGATGGTGCCCTGGCCGAGAATCCAATCGGCGTCGAGGTAGTGGCCGGATTGGAGGATGCGGTCCTGGACGGCGACGAACTGCTCGCCGATGGCGTGGCGCTTCTCTTCGGGGCCGGTGACGCCTTCGAGAGCGGCGAGGAACTCCCGGCGGGCGTCGACGACGGTGAAGTGCCTGGCTCCGAGTTTCGAGAAGTTGGCGCGGACGAATTCGGTTTCGTTCTCGCGCATCATGCCGGTGTCGACGTATGCTCCGTGGACCTGGTCGGGGTCGAGGGCGCGGAGGCAGAGGGTGTAGGCGACGGTGGAATCGACGCCGCCGCTGACGAAGAAGAAGACCTTCCGGCCGGCGGCAGTCTGGCGGATCTGCTCCTCGACGGCAGGGATGCGCCGGCTGGGGTCCCAATCCTGGACGCAGCCGCAGATGGTGAAGAGGAAGTTGTGGAGGATCTGCTTGCCGGGGTGCGTATGGACCACTTCGGGGTGGAACTGGACGGCGTACAGCTTCCGGGAGGGGTCGGCCATGGCGGCGATGGCGCAAGTGCTGGTGGCGCCGAGCGCGGTGAAGCCTGGGGGAACGGCGAGGACGGTGTCGCGGTGGCTCATCCAGACCTGCTGGTGGCTGTTGACTCCATCGAGCAGTGTTTGCGGGGTGGCAACTTCGAGGAAGGCGAGGCCGTATTCGCCCTTGTCGCCGCGCTTCACATTGCCGCCGAGGAGGTAGGCCATCAACTGCTGGCCGTAGCAGATGCCGAGGGTGGCGGCATGCAGTTCGAAGATGGCGGGATCGACGGTGGGGCTGCCGGGCTCGTAGACGCTCGAAGGGCCGCCGGAGATGATGAGGCCGCGAGCTCCAGCAAGCTGGGAGGCCGGTGTTTCCGAGGGTCGAACTTCAGCATAGACGCCGAATTCACGCACTTTTCGCGCAATGAGGTGGCAGTATTGGCCACCGGTATCAAGAACAATGATTTGCGGGGATTCTGTCAAACCCCAGTGTAACCAACGCTAGCGGTGAACGACCAGTTTCTTCACGGATTCAAGCAGGGCGCGGGCGTTGGACATGGACTCGACGGCTTTGAGGACCTCGGGGTCCGTCTCCACGGTGATGCGACGGGACTCTTCCTGATTGAAGGCCGTGATGAACAGTTCGCGGCGGATCTGCTGTTTGAGCCAATCGCGGTTTTCCGCGAATTCCCCTTCGCCGAAGGAGATATTTTCCTTCATCAGGAAGCTATGGAAGTCGTTGAGGGTGTCCTCATCGGGCACCCAGGACTTGATCATTTTGGTGTCGTGGTGGGCGAAGTAGAAGCGGGAGTAGTTGAAGAAGGCGAAGCGGCGGAACATTTCGCTTTGGAAGCGGTTGAGCTTGGGGCTGGTGAATTTCTCGTCCGGGGAAATTCCACCGCCTCCGTAGACGGTACGGCCGCTGTCGGTCATCTTCACGTCGAGGGGATTCTGGGTGTTGGTGTCGCGCTTGTAGTAGTAATCGAGGAAAGAACCTCGCGAGTAGTCGCGCTGGATGCAGCGGCCGCTGGGGGTGTAGTATTTGGCGGTGGTGAGGGCGAGGCCGGTGTTTTCGACGAGGGGGTAAACCGTCTGGACAAGACCTTTGCCGAAGGTGTTCTCACCAAGGATCCAGGCGCGGTCGTGGTCCTGAAGAGCTCCGGAGACGATTTCGGCGGCGGAGGCGGAGTAGCGGTTGACGAGAACGACGATGGGGTAGTTGTGGCCGCCGTTGCCGCGGGAGGCATAGTAGGGCTTTTCGGCGGAGGCGCGTCCGCGGTGGGAGACGACGAGCTGACCCTTGCGGAGGAACCGTCCTGAGACGGCAACGCCTTCGTTGAGGAGGCCGCCGGGATTGTCGCGCAAGTCCAGGATGAGGCCTTTGATGTTGTCTTCGCCGAGGGCGTGGAGGTTCTCTTCGACTTCGCGGCTGGTGTTTTCGTTGAACGATTGAATATCGAGGTGAGCGATTCCCGGTTTGATCCAGAAGGCGGACTCCACGCTCTTGCGTGGAATCTCGTCGCGGATGATGTCGAAAACCAGGGGTTTGTCGACGCCCTCGCGGCCGACGGAGACCTTGACGAGGGTACCGCGAGGTCCCTTCAGCAGGTCGGCCACTTCGGTGCTGGAGAGGTTATCGGTGCGCTTTCCGTTGACTTCGAGAATGACGTCGCCGGGACGAAGGCCGGCTTTGTAAGCAGGGGAACCGGGGAAGGGGGCAATGACGATGGTACGGTGATTGCGCTCGGAAACGGACATGCCAACGCCGAAGTAGGTTCCGCGCTGATCTTCGCGCAAGAGCTGAAAATCACGAGGGTCAAAGAAGGAGGAGTGGGGATCGAGAGTATGGAGCATCCCCGGGATGGCTCCTTTGTAGATTGCCTTGTCGGGATTGACCTTATCGGCGCTGTTCACCTCGACCACATGGTAGAGCTTGGTGAAGGCTTTGATGCTGGCATTGATTTCGTCCTCATCGCCGGTGGCCGCGGAAACGCCGGCGACACCGGGGCCGAACACACCACCCAGGAATGTGCCCGCCAGGATGAGGG
>JADLBG010000584.1 GCA_020847895.1 Bryobacterales bacterium | reverse complement strand
TCAATGACCAGTACCAATCCATCGCCGGGGCGCGGCGGTTTCTGCTGAACATCGTGCAGTATCCGGGCTGCGGCCGGTTTTTCCAGCCGGCTTCGTTTCTGGCGTTCGACAAGGAGACGGGGCAGCCGTGCGGATTGATATTGGGGAGCCTGGTGGCGGATACCGTAGGGCACATTACACAAGTCTGCGTGTCCGCACAGATGAGGCGGCAGGGGGTCGGCCATGAACTGCTCCGGAATGCGCTCGAACGGATGCAGGAGTACGGCTGCCGGAAGGTCAGCCTGACGGTGACCTCGGTGAATGAAGGCGCCATACGGTTGTACGAAAGCCTGGGATTCCGGCGGATGCGGGAGTTTGCGGCTCATGTTTGGGACGGATTCTAAAGCGGGGAGGAAAACTTGGGAACAAGGGTAGCGTTGGTCACGGGATCGTCGCGGGGGATTGGCAAGGCGATCGCGCTGCGTCTCGGCTCACAGGGGATTGCCGTTTGCGTGAACTACAAGGAACGCAAGGAGGAAGCCGAGGAGGTGGCGCGCCGGATTGTGGAGCAGGGTGGGCGCGCCGTGGCGATAGGAGCCGATCTGGCGAAGGCAGGGGATTGCGCGGCTCTGGTGGAGCGCAGTGCGGCAGAGTTGGGTCCGGCTGACATCCTTGTAAACAATGCGGGAGTGCTGCGGCGGGGCGATTTGCTGGATTTCGACCTCGATGAAATGGAAGCGATGCGGAGCGTCAACGTGGATGGGTTGGTTCGGGTGACGCGCGCGGCGGCGGAAGGCATGCGGCAGGGGGGTTGGGGGAGGATTGTCAACCTCACGTCGGTGGCGGCGCTTGGCACCAGCATGGCAGGTACGACGTTCTATGCGGCGACGAAGGCGGCGGTGATCACTCTGACGCGGCGATTCGCCCTGGAACTGGGTCCGTTTGGGATTACGGTAAATGCTGTTGCGCCGGGGTTTATCCTGACGGACATGGCCAGCGGGGGGCGGACCGGGGAGGAATTGCAGAAGGCCTTCGAGTCAGTGGCGGCCAAGGCCATGATGCGGAGGGTAGGAAAGCCGGAGGATATCGCGGCCGCGGTTTCCTTTCTGGTGAGTGAAGACGCGGGGTTCATCACGGCCCAGGTGTTGACAGTGGATGGAGGGCGAACAGACTTCATCTCCCACATGTAGTGGGGACAAGGAGTTAGCAGCCGACGCCGGCTTGCTTTAATTCCCGCTCCAGCCGTCTCGTGGCGCGTCCGCAGATCATATTGGCCACTTTGGTGAGCAGGTCCGGCACGTCCTGGGGTTCGATGAGAACTGTGCTATCCCGCTGAGGTGCACGGCCCTGATGGGAGGCTGTGATGATAGCGGTGGCCGGCTGGTAGTCCATCATGCGGGCGTGGGCGAGGACCTGGAGACCGGCTTGCGGGGATTCCATTTGCAGGTCGCTGAGGACCAATTCGTATTCGCGGCGGTCCATTTTGCCGACAGCTTCGGCAGCAGAGGCGGCGGAGTCGACGTAGTACCCTCCAGCCTCAAGTACGGTCTGCAAGGTCAGCCGCGTGGTTGGATTATCGTCGACAAGCAATACACGCGCCAGCGACGTAGCTGTGGGCCGGGAAACCCGAGCGCGTTTGACGAATTTTCGTGTCTTAGTCTCCACAGTCTTTGCTTCCCCAGTTTAACCTGAAAAAGGTGGATTTGAACCCACTAGTTTTTGGGGGTATGGGCGGTGGAATGGTGCAAGCCATTGATAAGGAAGGAAAAAATACCAGTACTGGAGGGACTTTAGGAAGCTAAGGCGAAGACTCTATGAAATATTGTATCGATATTCAACAATTGGCGATCGAGTGAAAACGCCTCCCTAAGCTGTTCTTTGCTCAGATACTTCGCAATCTCGGCATCCTGCTCCACAGCGGCACGGAAGTCGCCATCCTCTTCCCAACAGCGCATGGCGTGGGCTTGCACTACTTTGTAGGCCTCCTCACGAAGCATGCCGGCAGCGGTGAGATCGAGCAGCAACTGGCCTGAAAAGACAAGACCTTTCGTGAGATGGAGATTGCGGCGCATGCGCTCGGGGTAGACACGCATGCCGCCGATGAGCCAAATGGTCCGGTCGAGGAGGTAGTCGGTGAGGATACAGGAATCGGCGAGGATGACGCGCTCCACCGACGAGTGGGAGATGTCGCGTTCGTGCCAGAGGGCGATATTCTCGAAGGCCGCCTGGGCGTTGGAGCGGACGACGCGAGCGAGACCGCAAATCTGTTCGCAAACGATGGGATTCCGCTTATGCGGCATGGCGGAACTTCCCTTCTGCCCGGCTGCAAAGGGTTCCTCGGCTTCACGCACTTCCGTCCGCTGGAGGTGACGGAATTCGAGGGCAATCTTTTCGAGCGCGGCACAGATGAGGGCGAGCGTCGAAACGAAAGAGGCGTGACGGTCGCGGGAGATAACCTGTGAAGCGATGGGAGCGGGCTTCAAGCCGAGTTTGGCGCAGATTCGCTCTTCGGCCTCGGGACCGATGTGAGCAAACACGCCAACAGCTCCGGAGATCTTGCCGTACCGGATCTGTTCGGTGGCGAGGTCGAGCCGCTCGAGGTTCCGGCGGATCTCGTCGTAATAGAGGGCGAGTTTCCAGCCGAAGGTAACCGGCTCGGCCTGAATGCCATGGGTGCGGCCAATCTGCACGGTGTGGCGGAATTCGAAGGCGCGTCTCTTGAGGGATTCGGCCAAGGTTTCCAAGGACTTGCTGATGAGCGCGGCGGATTGGATGATCTGCCTAGCCTGGGCGGTATCGACGACGTCATTGGAGGTCATTCCGTAATGGAACCAGCGCGAGGCGCCGGCGGCTCCTTTGGCCTTCATGGTTTCGGCGACTGCGGTAGTGAAAGCAATGACGTCGTGCTTGACCTCGCGCTCGATTTCGAGGATTCGCGGGACGGTGAACGCGGCGTGTTCGCGCAACTGCCGGGCGGCATCCTGGGGGACTACGCCTTGCTCGGCAAGCGCTTCGATGGAAGCCAGTTCCACCTCCAGCCACTGCCGGTACCTGTTCTCGTCACTCCAGATGGCGCCCATCTCCGGGCGAGTATAGCGGGGAATCATAGACCTTCCCCATTTAATCATCTCCGCATGGGCCACAGGGCGCGGATGTTCTATGATCGGGTTATGAGGATGACAACCCTTCTGACCCTGCCGCTTGCGGCCAGTCTCCTGTTTGCGGGAGCGGACGAAGACAAGCGTCTGGAAAACGCCACCGCCATGTTCGGAGAGATCATGGATACGCCTGACAAGTCGATTCCGCAGGACCTGCTGGACAAGGCCTCATGCGTAGTTCTTGTTCCAGGGTTAAAGAAAGGAGCATTCATCTTCGGCGCCAAGTACGGGCGCGGCTTTGTGCTGTGCCGGAAGAAGAACGGACCTGGCTGGTCGGCTCCCGGCGCGGTGCGGGTGGAAGGCGGAAGCTTCGGTCTCCAGATCGGCGGTTCGGAGACGGACGTGGTGATGCTGGTGATGAACGACCGCGGGGCGGAACGGTTGCTGGGGAGCAAGTTCACACTGGGGGGCGAAGCATCGGCCGCGGCGGGGCCGGTAGGCCGGACGACATCCGCCGAGACGGACGCAACAATGCGGGCGGAGATTCTGACATGGTCGCGGGCGAGGGGGGTGTTCGCCGGAATCTCGTTGAAAGGGGCCACGCTCCGGCGGGACAGCGACTCCATCAAGGGCATGTACGGCAAGGAAATGGGCAACAGGGAGATTGTGTTCGGAAACGTTCCGCCGCCCGCGTCCGCGTCAAAGCTGGTTTCCCTGCTGAACAAGTATTCCGGGCGGAAGTAATCGCAATCATCGCAACCCCACTTCCATGGGGGCCGCGGTGGATGCCTCGGTGACGGCTTCGGCGTCCGGATGGCCTTGGACCAGGGTGACCGGATAGTCCGCGGTCACCTCGCCTGCGACGGCGATACGAAAGATGGCCCGGTGGCGTTCGCCGGCGGCGCAGTAGAGGCGAATTTTGCGCGAGGCGAGGATGTCGCGCATCCCGCAAGTGACAGCCATGTGAGGGATAGCGTGCGAATTTCCGCCCGCGCAGCCGATGCTCTGCACGACGATGGAATCGTCCCCGAGAGTCAGGACGCGGGTGAGCGAGGCGCGCATTTCTTCTTCTGTCACTTTGTGCCAGCGGGAGATGACGGGCTCATTGAACGCCACGTGGCCGTGGTAGCCGATACCGCCGTAACAGCAATCCGCGCCTCCCACTTCCGCCAACCGCTCGCTGAACTCATCAATGCGAAAGGGATGGGGCGCCACGTGGTGATCGGGCGGCATTGCAAGATCGGGCTCGATGTGGTGGAACAGTTCCCGCCGCAGGAATCCGGTGAAGCTCAAAGGGTGCTCCACCGGTAAAGGCCGGCCTTGCCAATCGAGGAATTCATCCATCTGGAACACCCACGCATTGCGCCAACTGATCCGCTCGCGATTGGTGATCCGGGCGAGGATGGGATACTGCCTGACGGGGCCCACGGGCAGGATCAGGCGAGCCGGACGGCCCTCGGCGTTGGCGGTCTTGACCTCAGAGGCAATCGAGAAGGCGAAGTCGGCGAGCAGCGCCGGGTTGTCCTCCACCAGGCGGAATCGCAGACGCGCCCCGCGGTGGAGGTCCTCTACCGGGAGCCTCATGAGTTCAGCATAGGGGTCCATCGTCTTATGCTAGTCAAAATGGCTTCTTCGCACGACCCCCGGCGCTGGGGAATTCTGGCGCTGCTGTTTTTTTCCATCGCCATCAACCTGCTCGACCGGCAGGTGCTTGCCGTACTGGCTCCGGTGATCCGGGATGAACTGAGACTGAGCAACACGGAATACTCGTATGTGCTGACCGCATTCCTGTTCGGGATGACGATCGCCCAAGTTCCTTCCGGAATGCTGCTGGACCGCATCGGAGCGCGCTTTGGGCTGCCAGTTCTGATGTTTGTCTGGTCGATGGCGAACGGGCTGCACTCCATCGCGCGGACCATCACGTACCTGTCGATTTTCCGGTTCTTGCTCGGCGTGGGGGAGTGCGGCAACTATTCCGGGGGCGTGAAGGTGATTTCGCAGTGGTTTCCGGCGGAAGAGCGGGCTCTCGCGGGCGGCATCTTCAACAGCGGCACCGTGCTGGGGGCATTTTTTGCTCCGTACCTCATTGTGAAGATCTCGCAGAGCCTGGGATGGCGGATGGCGTTTGTGGTTCCGAGCGTCCTGGGGATTTTGTGGATCGTTCCCTGGGTGATGCGCTATCGGGACCGGGCGCCTCGACCTGCCGTCAGCGGCCCCGGCGTCCCAATCGGAGGGCTGCTCAAGACACGGCAGGTTTGGGGAGCCGTCATGATCCGCGCCTTCGCCGGGCCAGTGACCCATTTCTACTGGTACTGGCTGCCTGAATACCTCAAGCGGGAGCGGCACTTTTCGATGGAGATGATCGGCCTGTTCGCCGGAATTCCGTTCCTGTTTGCGGGGCTGGGCAATCTGGGCGGGGGCTGGTTTTCCGGCTATCTCATGAGGAGGGGCGCTTCGGTGGACGCCGCCCGGAAGGCCGCGTTCGCTCTGTGCGGAGCGCTGTGTCTGATTTCTTCGGCGGTGCCCTTCGCGCCGGGAGAAGCCAGCGCGGTGGCGTTGATCTGCCTGGCCACTTTCGCCCTGGGGGCGACGTCGGCCAACCACATCGGGCTGCTGACGGACTTGTTCTCCGCGCCCGTGCTGGCGCGCCTCACCGGACTGACGGGGATGTGCGAAGGCGCGGTAACCATTGCCGTCACGCTGGCCACGGGAATTGTGGTGGACCGTTTTGGCTACCTTCCGGTATTTCTCGCCGCGGGTCTGATGCCCGCGATCGCGATTTCGGCGCTGTTCACATTGGTTCGGAAGGTGCAGCGTCTGGATGATGTCCAGTCACTCCGTATTCCTTCAGGCGGTACTGCAACGTCCGCAGGCTGATGCCGAGCTGCCGGGCGGCACGCGTGCGGTTGCCCTGGTGGGCTTCGAGCGCGTCCATGATGGCTTTCCGCTCGATGTCTTTGAAGGCGGTGGGGTGCGCCATTCCCTGACCGGCGACGGGCAGGTCGTCGACGTGGACCATGCCCTCGCAAAGGATGGCGACGCGCTCCATCATGTTTTCCAACTCGCGCACGTTACCGGGCCAGGTGTATTCCATCAACACCGTTTCGGCATCGGCGCTCAAGGAGGGGGCGACTTTGCCGAGGCCGCGGGCCGCGCGGCGCAGGAAGTGTTCGGCGAGCCGGGGGACGTCGGAGGCGCGCTCGCGCAGGGGGGGGATTTCGAGCGGGAACGCGGTGAGGCGGTAATAGAGATCTTCGCGAAATCGTCCGGCGGCGACCTGCTTCTTGAGGTCGCGGTTGGTGGCGGCAATCATGCGCACGTCGACGGAGATCTGCCGTGAGCCGCCGACGCGTTCGAATGCTTTTTCCTGCAACACGCGCAGGAGCTTGGCTTGCAGGTTTCCGTCGAGTTCTCCGATCTCGTCGAGAAACAGCGTGCCGCCGTGGGCTCTTTCAAATCGTCCCTGATGTTGCCCGGAGGCCCCGGTGAACGCTCCCTTTTCGTGGCCGAACAGTTCGCTCTCAATCAGCGTGGGCGCGAGCGCGGCGCAATTCACAGGGACGAAGACTTTGCCGGAGCGCTGGCTGTTCATATGAATGCAGCGGGCGATGATCTCCTTGCCCGTTCCGCTCTCGCCGCTGATGAGGACGGTGGCGTTGGTGGGCGCCACCTTCCGCACCAGTTCCATGAGGCGAAGCATTTTGGGGTGGTCGGCGATCATGTCGCCGCAGGAGAAACGCTTCTGCTCGTCCTCCTGGAGGAGGTGATAGTGCTGTTCGGTCTGTTGGGCGGAAAGGATCCGCTTCACAAGCAGGCGCAATTCATCGGGGCTGCTCAGCGGCTTGCCCAAATAGTCCACGGCGCCCAGTTTCATGGCCTCCACCGCGGTGTGAACCGTGCCGAATCCGGTGATCATGATGACCGGTGTTTCGGGGCAGTGTTCGCGAAACCAGCGGAGGATGCCAATGCCATCCCCGTCGGGAAGCTTCAAGTCGCTGATGACGAGGTGGTATTCGCGCCTGCCGCCTCTGTCGATGGCTTCACTCACGGTGCGGCATGTGTCGACGCAATAGCCTTCGCCGCGCAGGATGGCCTCCAGCAGCTTTTGGAAACCGGGGTCGTCGTCAATGATTAGTATGCATTCCATGCCAGATCAACTCCGCTTCCACTCCCGAAGGACTTCGGGAGCGCAATTGTAGCTTTCCGCCCAGAATCCCAGCGATCTTGCCGGTAATGGCCAGGCCCAGCCCCGTACCCATGGACTTCGTAGTGAAGAAGGGCTCCATCACTTTGTTGCGAAGCTTTTCGGGGATCCCGGGCCCGTTGTCGTTCACTGAGATGCAAAAACCGCGCGCCGGATGACGTTTGACCTCCACCCGTACTTCGCCATCCTCGCCAGCCGCCTCGACCGCGTTTCGCATGAGGTTGAGCAACGCCTCAACAAGGAGATCCGGATCCGTCTGCCAATAAATGGACTCGCCGGAGAAGGTAATCTTTGCCGGTCCCATCCGCGCCGCGTGCGCCCGCAGCCGCTCTTCGATTTCGAACCACTCCACGAGACGGAAGTGAGGCTCGGGGGGACGTCCGTACCGCAGCAGGTCGTTTACCAGGTTTTCGAGGCGAACAGTTTCGCTCACGATGGTGTCCGCGAATGGCTTCTCACTCTGGCCCAGTTTTTCGCCGATCAACTGGGCGAATCCCTTGATGGCGCCCAGGGGGTTGCGAATCTCGTGCGCCAAGACGGCGGACATTTTTCCCAACTCCGCCAGATGCTCCAATTTTGCCCGGCGCCGGGTGGTCCAGACCCAGTACCAGGCAATCAAGACCATAGCCATGCTGGCAAGAGAAGCAAACAGGAGGTTATGGCGGGCTTCCACTACCAGGAAGTCCGCGGAGGGTAGGGCCAGATCGATGCGCGCCACGCGCATTCCCTCATCCGCATGAAAAGGCACCCACGTCCGGAAGGTTCCGTTGAGAACGGCCGTCCGGAAGAGTTCGTCTCCGTTCCAGATCGGTTCGAGCCCAGGTACCCGATCGCCGGGCCGGATGAGTTGAAGGCCGAGGAGGCCCGGTTCGTCCTCCAGCACGGCGTCAATGATTGCTTTGTCGCTTTTCCCATTGCGGAACGTTTCCAGCCGGCCGGCGATGGAGGCGGCGCGGCTGCGGAGATAGACTTCCTTCTGCGCCCGCAAAGCCTGGAAGGTTCGCACCGAGCTGGCCAGCAGGAAAAAGGAGAGGACCACGAACAGGGCCGGCAGCAGTTTTCCACCCCACTTCATGGCAATCCTCCCCGGCAACGCCTGCGCGGCGGAAGCGGGCCGGCGTGCAAAGGCTGCGTGTAGAGTGACGAGTTTTCAACAGGTTGACTCTTGGCAGGGGAATTGCCTTTCCTCCATTGGGAGAAACCCGATGAGACGTCCGCTTCCGTTCGGCTGTTGCTGCCGCAGACAACCACGGCAGGGTCGAGCCCATCATGCCGAACGGAATCGCCATGGCCATCGTCCCGGCCACGACTGAGTAATTCGGGTCTCAGAAGGAGCCAGTCATGACTGCCTTGATGTGGATTACTTTCCTTGCCGCGTTCTCGACGGGCCCTGCCACGGTTCAGTTCGAGGGCACCATTGAACACATCCACACCATCCCCGGGGAAGGCCCCCCTTATCTCGAGGTGAGACATGACGGGGAAGTGACGAAGGTCATTCTTGGCTCGATGCGCTATCTGCTGGAGCAGAACTTCAAGCCGAAAACCGGAGATCGCGTCAAGGTGACCGGGTTCCGGATGGGCACACGGTTCTATGCCGCGCGGATTTACCTGCCGCGGCAGGACAAGACCCTGGAACTTCGGGACAGCGACGGCCGCCCGGTCTGGCGAGGGCGCGGCTCGATGAGGCGCTGAACCCATCAAGCTTGCTGGATAATGGTCAATACGGGGCATGGCGCGTGCCTCACTACGCGGGCGGTTGTCGTACCGATCACTGTGGTATCCGCAAATGCTTTGTGCCGCGCCCCCAGCACCAGCAGGTCAGCGTTCTGTTCGCCGGCCAACCGGACAATCTCCTCAGCCGCATTTCCCTTCCGCACGATCTCCTCGATGCGGCACTTTCCACGCACCACATCGGGAACGGCTTGGCACAACTCCTCACCGCCCGGCGTCCCCGCCTCATCGACGTGCGCCACCACGAGCGTCGAGTCGAACGCTGCCGCCAATTCCGCGGCCAGATCCAGGGCTTTGCGTGCCGCTGAGGAATCGTTGACCGGGCAAAGCACCTTGCGTATTGAGAGGTCCTGACGCCCCGGGGTCTCGCGGACCGTCAGTACCGGCGCCGTGGATTCATGAAGAATCCGTTCGGCTACCGACCCCATGCGGTAGCGTTCAAAACCGCTGCGGCCGCGTGTGCCCATCACGATCAGGTCCGCGCCGACCCTTTCCGCGGTCCACAGAATCGCAGCGACGGGCCGGGCATCCACCACCAGTGTATGAACGCCATGGTTGCCACCGGCGAACTTGTCTAAAGCCTGACGCGCCTCCTCCTGCGCTTCGTGGAACTGGCGCTCCAGTTCCTGTAGCCGGCTTTGTGAAAAATAGGCCGGGGCTTCGAAGGTGGTGGCATGGACGGCGGTTACCACACCGCCTGAGCGTCCTGCCAGCAACTCCGCGTACCGCAGCGCGAGGGCCGAGAGGTCGCTAAAATCCACCGGGCAGAGAATCTGTTTAAAGGGAAGCATGGTCAATCTCTTTCTCCTTCTCTTTCTCCTTACTCCTTTGCCGATGCGGTCAATCCCGGGCAGGTGACGCGCCAATCCTGCGCGGTTTGCCGCAAGCAGGTGAGGCGTTTCTCCCGTTTCATGCGGGCCCTCCGTTGCAAACAGAAAGGGCTGCCTTTTCAGGCAGCCCCTCTGAACCGATTCGGAGCACGTTTAGTTCCAAGCCGGCGAGCCATCGTCGTTGCGGAGAATGACCGTCCGTCCGGCCTGATCTGTGATCTGCAAAGCCAGATATTCGTCCGTGCAGGTCTCGAATCCATATTTGACGGTGACCCTGGATCCCGGCGAGAGTTCGAGGTCCGCGGCCATCAGGATGCGCTCGGGTGCCAGTTTCAGTGTGATGAGTCCTTTATCGGTTTGCAGTACCATGCTGGGGAATCGAATTCCAAGGCCCGCGCTCAGCTTATCAATCACACCCGCCACAAGAGTGAGCGACTGGGGACCCACACATCCGGTACCGGCGCTCACCTGGGGTTGTGTGGAAGGTCCGCCGTACATGCGCATACTCCATAAGGGAACACCCGTCACAGTGTCGCGAAGCAGCAGGGATGCATCGCCGCCTTCGATTTTGATGGCGTACAGATAAGGGTCCGTTGTGCGCAGCGAGGGAGCAACCGTCACCTTGACTGCTTGTCCAATCGACAATTCGAAGTCGTTCTCCAGGAAGAACCAGACCGGAGCGACTTTGATCTGCTGTTGGGCGACGACAATAGAGGGGTACTGAACGCCATAGGCGATGTCGATGGTGGTGATCTTGCCTTCGATGGTCTGAAGCTTGGCCATGTCGAGCACATTGCCTCGGGAAACGGGTGGTCCGTGGGGCCCGCCCTGGGCGAAC
Source organism: Bryobacterales bacterium (assembly GCA_020847895.1). Classification (GTDB taxonomy): domain Bacteria; phylum Acidobacteriota; class Terriglobia; order Bryobacterales; family Bryobacteraceae; genus CADEFT01. The sequence goes on along the minus strand of JADLBG010000584.1, from coordinate 1,874 downwards.
GCAGCAGCGGCGAGGACCGCCGGAGCGATGGATAGTAGAGAGGGTTTCATTCAGGATCTCCTTACGCTCTGCAAGGAAGGCAAGGTGAATGCCATAATTGTAGTTGATTGAAACTAAACTAGTTAACAGAGGATTAGGGGCGGCAGCGAACGCAAACTATGCGCGCCGGCAACCGCTCACCGCGCAACGTTTGCCTCCGGGTTGGGCTGGCTCCTATTTCCGCTTCCAGGTATAGGCGGCGAAATCGAAATCGTATGCGCTGCGTTCGGGCACGGGCGGCGCGCTACGGGTTGGAAAGTATTTCGCCAGACTGGCTTTCAGCGCCGCATGGCGCGGATCGGAGGCGAGGTTCTTCCATTCGTTCGGATCGGCGGCGCGGTCATAAAGTTCCTCCGAGCCGTCGCTGTAGCGGATGTAGCGCCAGCGTCCGGTGCGCACCATGTGGTTACCGGGTCCGTAGGTGGAAACAGCCGGGCGGTGCCGCGCCGTGGGATCTCTCAGCAAGGGGAGCAAGCTCTCACCTTCGAGTTCCTTCCGAGGGGGCAGGCCGCACATCTCGAGCACGGTCGGGTAGAGATCGAGCAGGCTTACGGACTGTGCGCGGGTTGTACCGTTTGCCTGCACGCCAGGCCCCGCCACGATCAGCGGCACGTGGGTCGATCGCTCCCACAGCGTCGATTTGTGCCAGTGCTGCTTTTCGCCGAGATGCCAGCCATTGTCGGACCAGAACACGAGGATAGTGTTGCCCGCGTGGGCGCTGCGCTCGAGTTCGGAGATGAGGCGTCCCGCCATGGCGTCGGCGAAGGTGATACAGGCGAGATATGCCCGCACCGCGTCGCGCCATTTGCCTTCGGCGACAATCCGTTTGTGCTCGTCACGGCGGAAGGCGGCGAACTTCTGTCCGATAGGCGGCACATCGTCAAGGTCATTTTCCGGAACTTCGGGAAGGCGCGGGTCGGGGTAGAGATCGAAGTATTTTTTCGGCGCGAACATCGGGATATGGGGATGCCACAGACCGATTGCCAGGAAGAAGGGCTTCTTCTGCTCGCGCTTCAGGAAGTCGATGCCGAATTGGATGGCCTTCTGATCACCGAAGGCGGATTCGGGCCTGTCGAGGATGCCCCAGTCGAACTCGCCCTGAAAGTTCTTCAAGCCGTTGAAAGGATGGCCGGGCGGATTGGGAATCTTCTTGACCCACGGATACCACTCCGCGCGGCGGTACCAGGGGTCGTCGAATTCCTGAAGCTGGAACTCATCCCACTGATCGGGCGGATTGAAGCCCGCCACGTGATGAAAGACTTTGCCCGCGCCCGCCACGTGGTAGCCCTGCTTGCGGAGATGCATGGGTAACGTCACGGTATCGGGCAGCGCGGGTCTCCACCATTGCTCGTTGTTGTAGACTCCGGTGGTGTCGGGCCGCATGCCTGTGAACAGCGACGTCCGCGAAGGATTGCATAACGGGGAGGCGCAATGGGCGTTGGAGAAGAGAGCGCCACGGCTTGCGAGGCGATCGATGTTCGGTGTGCGCACGCCCGGATAGCCGCCCAGACATCCGACCCAATCATTCATGTCGTCGACGGAGAGAAAGAGGATGTTGGGAGGCTGTTTCGCGCCCCGCGCGATCGGCGGCAGGATGCCGGCCGCGGCCGTTCGCAGAAAGGAGCGGCGCGAGGTCATGCTACACTCCGAAGCTCACCACGAGCAATACGACGGATGCCGCGGGGATGAGCAACAGCGCCTTCTTCAGGCGCTTCGGGTCCGCGCCGGCGATTCCGCCGATGATGGGGGAACTGACCACCAATCCAAACCACCCCGCGGTGACGGCGATGCCGGTGGCGGTTGCCGCCATCGCCGGGAAGCGCGCGCTGACAATG
>JADLBG010000583.1 GCA_020847895.1 Bryobacterales bacterium | reverse complement strand
GCCGCTTTTGTTTTCCCAACTGCGCGCTCTGCACCGCCAGCGCCATCGTCAGGCTCGACACGATCAGCACCACCGTGTTCACTGCCCCCAGAAACACGTTCGTCGCCGAACTCGCGATCCGGAACGCATCCGGATACCACGTCCGGTAGATCGTGTAGGCGGCGAACATGCCGCCGAAAAACATGACTTCCGTCGCAAGGAAGAGCCACATCCCCAGGTTGCCCGTCTCATACTGCTGTCGGGCGCTGTAGAACTGGTGAGCTACGTGTTCTTCCTGCTGAGATTCGAGAGCAACAGCGTTGTCAGACAAGCGTATTCTCCTCGTGCCCCTCGGCGTAGGCGTATACTGCCTCCCTTACCACTGGCGGAGCAAAAAAGTTCTCCGTCGGCGGCGGGCAGGGAATCGTCCATTCCAGTCCCTTCGCGCCGAACGGGCTCGGAACCGTCACCCGCGGACCCTTAAATACCGAATACATCAGATAAACCATCGGAATCAGGTAACCTACCCCAAGCACCGAAGCGCCCGCCGTCGACAGCACGTGTAATGATTGGAACTCTTCCGGATAAGCGTGATACCGCCGCGGCATCCCCTGCCAGCCCATGATGAACTGCGGGAAGAACGTCAGGTTGAACCCGATAAACACCAGCCCCGCCGCGATCCGTCCCCACGTGTCATTGTACATTCTGCCCGTCATCTTCGGCCACCAGAAATGTACCCCCGCGAGAAACGCCGTCAGCATGCCGCCCACCATCACATAGTGGAAATGCGCCACGATGAAGTACGTGTCGTGAATATGTATGTCGATGCCCATCGTCGCGCACATCACGCCCGTCACCCCGCCGATGGTGAACAACCCGATGAAGGCCATCGCGTACAGCATCGGCGTATCCCAACTGATTGAACCCTTGTACATCGTGGCCGTCCAGTTGAATACCTTCACCGCCGAGGGAACCGCCACCGCGAAACTCAGCAGGCTGAACACCAGGCTCGCGTACGTCGATTGGCCCGCCACGAACATGTGGTGGCCCCATACGAAGAAGCTCAGAATCGCGATCGCCAGGCTCGATCCCGCCACGAACGGATATCCGAACACCGCTTTCTTCGAGAAACACGTCACCACTTCGCTGATTACTCCCATCCCCGGCAGAATCATGATGTACACCGCCGGGTGCGAATAGAACCAGAACAGGTGCTGGAACAGCACCGGATCGCCGCCCAGCGCCGGGTCGAAGAACCCGATGCGGAACGCCCGCTCCAGCATCATCAAAACCAGCGTGATCGCCACCACCGGCGTGCCCAGCAACTGGATGATGCTCGTCGCATAATGCGCCCAAACGAACAGCGGCAGCCGCCCCCACGTCAACCCCGGAGCCCGCATCTTGTGAATCGTCACAATGAAGTTCAAACCCGTCAGAATCGACGAGAATCCCCCCACGAACGCCCCCATCGCCGTCGCGATCACCGCCGTGTTCGAATACGTGCTGCTGTATGGCGTGTAGAACGTCCAGCCCGTGTCCACCCCGCCCGAAACCGCCGCGTAAATCCCTAGCAGCCCCCCAATCATGTACAGATACCAGCTCAGCAGGTTGATCTTCGGAAACGCCAGATCCTTCGCCCCCACCATGATCGGTATCAGAAAATTGCCCAGCGTCGCCGGCACGGACGGTATGAGAAAGAAGAAGATCATGATCACGCCGTGCATGGTGAACAACTTGTTATATGTCTGCGCCTCGAACAGGTCCCCCTGCGGAGTCAACAGCTCCAGCCGGATCGCCGCCGCGAACGCCCCGCCTAACAGGAAGAAGAACGTAATCGAAATGAGGTACAGAATCGCGATCCGCTTGTGGTCCGTCGTCAACAGCCAACTCTTCCAACTCCAGCCGTTCGTTAAGTAGTTCAACTCGGATTCGGAAGCGGAATCGTACGTTGCAACGTGCTCACTCATTGCTGCTCTCCCTCCTCTTTTTCCAAACTCTTCACATACGCAATAATCTGCAACAAACCCTCTTCGCTGATCTGCCCCTGGAACGTCGGCATGATCGAGGGATACGTATCCACAATCTTCGCCCGCGGATTCAATACCGATTCGCGTATGTAGGTGTCGTCCGCCTTCACTGCCGCCCCGCCTTGCAGCTTCACCACGCTGCCGTATACCCCCACCAGCGACGGCCCGCGCCCCTTGCCGTCCGGAAGATGGCACGTCGAACAGCCGTACTGGTTGAACAGCGCCTCGCCCCGCGCCGTCATCGACTCGTCTCCGCCGCCCGCCCACTTCTCATATTCCGTCGGCGCCATCACGTGCACCGTCCCGATCATCCCCGAATGCTGCGTCCCGCAATATTCCGCGCAGAACAGGTGGTAATCCCCCTGCTTTGTCGGCGTCACGTAATAGCTCGTGTACCGCCCCGGAATCACGTCCTTCTTCAACCGGAACGCCGGAATGAAAAAGCTGTGGATCACATCCTCGCTGATCATCGTGAACTTCACCTGCCGCCCCAGCGGAAGATGCAGTTCGTTGATTTCCCGCTGCCCCTCCGGATGCTGCACCTTCCACATCCACTGCTTGCCCGTCACGAAGATCTCCATCGAATCCGGCTGCGGCGACGCGTATGCCCGGAAGTAGATGTTCGCTCCCCATACGAAAAACCCCAGGATCATCGCGAACGGAATCATCGACCAGGCCAGCTCCAGCAACAGCGATCCATGAATATGCGGCGGCCGGTCGTCTTCCGATCTCCGCCGGAACTTCATTGCGAACACAAAAACCGTAATGAAAATCAAAGCCGTGAAGAATATCGAAAACAGCATCTCCGCCGTCATCAGATCATCAATCTGAGTCGCTATATTGCTCGCGGCTTCAGGTAGTAAAGAGAATGTCTTGTTCATGCGAGATCTCTTGCCGCCGGCTCAAGCCTTCTGGCGCTTCTCCCTCCGGAAACTGACAATTAGAAATCCACCGATCACCGCCAGCGTCAGCACGCCCGCCGCCCGCAGCGCCGTCAGCACCTGCAGCGTGTACTTCCCGCTCGATGGATCGTAGTGAAAACACATCAGCAGCAGTTGCCCTACCGGATCCCCGATCTTCCCCTTCGACGATTCCAATATCCCCAGCCTCAAGTCCCGCGCGGAATACTCGATGCCGTATAGATACCGCGACAGCCGCCCGTCCGGCGTGGCCACCACAAACCCGGCCGCGTGCGCGTATTGCTGAATCGTCGGATCGAATGCGTACCGGAATCCCATCGACTCTGTCAGCTTCTTGATGTTCTCTTCCTCACCCGTCAGAAAACTCCACCCCGCGTCCGTCCCCGTCCTCTCGTACCGCTTCAGGTACGCCTTCTTCTTCTCCGCCGCCAGTTCCGGCTTCTCCCGCGGGTCAAAACTGAACATCACCACCCGAAAATCTTTGCCCGGCGTCAGCGGAAGCGTCTTCAGCGTCTTCACCAGGCTGCTCATCGTGAGATTGCACAGCATCGGGCATTCGTAATAGACCGGAACCAGCACCACCGGTTTGCCCTGGAAATACTCGCCGAGCGGAGCCGTCCGCCCGGTCTCGTCCCGGAACGGCAGCCCGATCGGAAGCTGCGCGTTCAGCTTCTGCTCAAAAGCCACCTGTTTCAGCAACTGCGTCTGGTCTCCGGGATTCTGCCGCGAAGACTGCGCCCAGGCCGATGAAACAATACCCAATGCCACTATCCAACTGCGCATGTTTCCTCTTACTGCTTTACCGCCGGCTTCGCTGCCGCGCCCGCCGCGGGTTTCTTCTGTACCGGAACCGGGAGACCGCTCTTCAGCAGCATCTCCATCGCCTTCTCCACCGGAACGTGCGCCGTTCCGGCTTGCTTGTCCACCCAGCCGTAGCTCTCCACACGGCTCAATTGCTGTGCCTGGAACGCCGCCAGGTCCTTCGACGGAAACGCCTGCAGCCGCGGCGACGGCGGCAGATGCCGCTGATTCGAGAAAATCCCCTTCGCCTTCGGCATCGCGCCTTCCTCATACCGGAACATCAGCCCCGCGATGATGATACACACCGCCAGCGTGAGCAGAATCGCGATCGTCGACCATGCCACCAGCGGTATGTTCGCGTCCGTCGCCTCGGGTTCGGCCGCCGGAATGTGATGATGAATCGTCTCCATTGCTGTTTCCCCCCTACTCCAATGCCAGCGGCTCGATCGACCGCTTCTTCAATTGGAAGGCGAAAAACGCCATCCAGATCCCGCCCAGCGCCACCGGAGCCGCAATGTCCAGCCAGTGAATGCTGAAGTGCGATGCCGGAGCCCCGTTCTCCATCCCATGGCTGAACGCCGGCCGGATCACCCAGAACAGGTCCAACACCCGCATCACCAGTACATACGCCGCCACCTTCCGCAGCAGGTGCGGATCGCGCTTGATCTTCCTCATCAGCAGCAGCACGAAGATCACGCAGAAGTGGAACAGAAACACCGCCAGCCCCACATACTCCCAGCCCCCGCGCATGCGCTTCACATAGTAGGCGATCTCTTCCGGCAGGTTCGCTGACCACACAATCAACAACTGCGAAAAGCTTACGTACGCCCACAGCATGTTGAACGCGAACATCAGGCTTCCCAAATCGTGATACGTCTGCGTCTTCACCACCCCCCGCATCGGCTCCTTCGTCGCCAGCAGGCACAGCACGAAGATCATCACCGCGAACGTCGACAGCGCCTGGTTCACCATGAAGATCGCCCCGTAGATCGTCGAAAAGTAATGCGGCTCGATCGACATCACCCAGTCCACCGACGCGAACGTGATGCACAGGCTGTGGATGATGATCCCCGGCGCGCTCAGCCGCTGCAATCGCGGCCGCATCGCCCGGTACCCCACCCTCTCCTGCTCTTCCGTCATCTTGTTCAGCCGCGCCGTCAGGAAAAACCAGATCACGAAGTAAATCACCGCCCGGATGTAGAACCCCGTTTGGTTCAGATACATCTGCTTCGATTGCAGCACCGGATCCTTCGCCACCACCTCCGGGTGCGACCATTCATACAGGCTGTGCACGCCGAACGCCAGCGGCAGAAACAGCAGCACCACCAGCGGCAGCGTCCGCGTCCCCGCTTCCAGCCCTCTGCGGATCGCCACTCCCCAGCCGCCGCCCACCATATGGTGCAGCATCAGCAGCGACAGGCTCCCTAACGCCACCCCCGCCCACAGCATGAACGCCAGCAGGTACGAGCGGTAAAACTGCTCCGAATTCATCGCAAATCCGGCGCCCGTCGCCAGCAAACCCGCCACCCCCACCACCAGGGCGCGGCTCTGTAAACGATCCAGATATGGCCGCATCGCTTCCGTCATTACTTCGCAGCCTCCTTCTCCCGTCGCCGCGGAGCCATCGCCGCCGGCCCGGCATTCACCTTCTGCGTCTCATCCGCCGTCAACTCGGCCACCTTCACGTTCTGGCTTTGTTGCAGCGCCCGGACATAGGTCGCAATGGCCCAGCGGTCCTTCACCGGAATCCGCGCCGCATAGCTCGCCATCGCTCCGCTCCCGTTCGACATCACCACGAAGAAATGCCCGATCGGCGCGTCCCGCAGCGCCTCCGTATGGTACGACGGCGGATTCTTCAACCCGCGCGTCACAATCATTCCATCCCCATAGCCCGTATAACCGTGGCACGGCGTGCAGTATATGTTATACCGGTCCCGTCCCCGCTCCAGCAGTTCCTTCGTAAACGGAACCGGAAGCTGGTCCACTACTTTCCCGTCCGCCAACCCCGTCCAATACGCCGGGTTGGCGCTCTTTACCATGTTCCGCGCCACCGTCCCCTTGATCGCCGGCCGCGCCGCCCGCCGGTCCCCGAAGAAATCCGTACCCGCATCCACCCGGTAGCGCGGCGGATCATGCATGTCTTGCCGGCACCCGAGCAGGGTCAACCCGCCGGCGATGAGCAGTACGTATCTCAAATCTCCACCTCCGCCACTTCATGCGCGTGCAGAGTCCGTAAAAACTCCTTCGTCCGCTGCAAATCAAACTTCGTGTCTTCCGCCTCGATGCACAGGAAAAATCGGTCCCGCGAGGCGTGCTTGAACCGCGGCACGTTGAATACCGGATGGTACGGCATCGGAAACCCGCACAGGAACACCAGCGTCACCAGGGTCGTCAGACCGGCCAGCAGCACCGTCGTCTCGAACGTGATCGGGATAAACGCCGGCCAGCTATTGTATGGCCGGCCGCCGACGTTCAACGGATACGTGATCGCCGCAATCCAGTACAGCAGCCCGAATCCGCCGATCATTCCCGCGATCCCTCCCGCCAGCACGAACTTCGGCAGCGGCGAATCCGGTATGTGCATCGCGTGATGCAGCTCCTCGATCGGCAGCGGCGAGTAGGCGTCCATCTTCCGGTACCCCTCGTGATGCGCCGCCTCGGCCGCGCGCACCAGTTGCTCCGGCGTCTCGAATTCGGCCATCAGGCCGTATAGTGGCTTGCGCATTTAGTGGCTGCCCCCTTTCTCCGCCCGCGGAATCAACGTCCGCACTTCGAAAATCGAGATCGCCGGCAGCAGCCGCACGAACAGGAACAGCAGCGTCAGGAACAAACCCATCGTGCCGATAAACATGCTCCAGTCATACTTCGTCGGATAGTACATCCCCCAGCTCGAGGGAAGAAAATCCCGGTGCAGGCTCGTCACGATGATCACGAACCGCTCCAGCCACATCCCGATGTTGATGACCAGCGAAAGAATGAACACCAGCGCGACATTCGCGCGCGCCTTCTTGAGCCACAACACCTGCGGAACCATGATGTTGAACAGGATCAGAAACCAATACGCCCATCCGTAGGGCCCCGTCGTCCGGTTCTTGAACATGAACTGCTCCCACAGGTTCCCGCTGTACCAGCTCATGAACGCTTCCATGAAATACCCGTACGCCACAATCAGCCCCGTCGCCAGCATCACCTTGCACATGTTGTCGATGTGCTTCATCGTGATGAAGTCCTGCATCTTGTACCAGGCCCGCAGCGGGATCGCCAGCGTCAGCACCATCGCAAATCCCGAATAAATCGCCCCCGCCACGAAGTACGGCGGAAAGATCGTCGTATGCCACCCGGGTATCAGACCCACCGCGAAGTCGAAGCTCACCACCGTGTGCACCGATAGCACCAGCGGCGTCGACATCCCCGCCAGGACAAGCGACGCGATTTCATAGTGGTTCCAGTGCCGCGCCGATCCGCGCCACCCCAGCGCCAGCAGCCCGTACGCTACCTGCGCGAACTTCGCCTTCGCCTTGTCTCTCATGCTCGCCAGGTCCGGTATCAATCCCACGTACCAGAACACCAGCGAAATCGTCGCGTATGTCGATACCGCGAACACGTCCCACAGCAGCGGACTGCGCGGCTGCGGCCACATCGACATCGTGTTCGGATACGGCAGCAGCCAGTAGGCCACCCACGGACGGCCCGTGTGCAGCGCCGGATACAGGAACGCGCACGCCACCGCGAACAGCGTCATCGCCTCCGCGAACCGCGAAATCGACATCCGCCACTGCTGCTTCAGCAACAGCAGAATCGCCGAGATCAGCGTCCCCGCGTGTCCGATTCCGATCCACCACACAAAGTTGATGATGTCGAAGCCCCACCCCACCGGCACGTTCACGCCCCAGATCCCGATCCCCTTCAATACCAGGTACGTGATCGTCGCCAGCAGCATCATCAGGATGCTGAACGCGATCGTGAACCCCACGATCCAGAACTTCGGCCACCCCACTTCCAGCGGAACCGCCGCGATTTTGTCCGTTACGGTCGCATAACTGTGCCCTGGAGCCAGCATCGGATCAGGACCCGCCTGCGCCTTCAATGTCCCCTTCTCTACTTTCTCCATTTCTCGCGTCCTTCTCCTGTCATGCCTGCGTTAGTTCAGGGTTCGGATTCTCCAGGCGCGCCAGATACGTCGTGCGCGGCTTGGTGTTGAGGTCCGTGAGAATTCCGTAGTTCCTGGCATCGCCTTTCCACTTGGCGATCTTGCTCTCTCTATCGTTCATATCGCCGAACATGATGGCCTGCGTCGGGCACGCCTGCTGGCAGGCCGCCACCACTTCGCCATCCTTCACCCGCCGGTCTTCCTTCTCCGCCTGAATCTTCGCCCGGCTCACCCGCTGGATGCAGTAGCTGCACTTTTCCATCACGCCCCGGCTCCGCACCGTCACGTCCGGATTGCGCAAACCCCACAGGCTCTGCGTATCCCAATCGCTGTACAGGAAGAAGTTGAACCGCCGCACCTTGTACGGACAGTTGTTCGAGCAGTACCGCGTGCCTACGCAGCGGTTATAAACCATCTGGTTGATCCCCTCGCTGCTGTGCACCGTCGCCGCCACCGGACACACTATCTCGCACGGCGCATTCTCGCAGTGCTGGCACATCACCGGCTGCGCATACGCCGCCGGATTGTCCAACTCGCCCTTGTGGTAGCGGTCCACGCGGATCCAGTGCATCTCCCTCCCGCGCAGCACCTCTTCCTTGCCCACCGTCGCAATGTTGTTTTCCGCCTGGCAGGCAATCGTGCACGCTCCGCACCCGTTGCATGCGTTGAGGTCAATCGCCATCCCCCACCGGTATCCCTGCGAATAGTCGAAACCCGGCGCGTACAGGCTGAACGCCGCCGCCGGATCCTCCACCATCTCCTTGGCGAATTCCGGCTTCTTCAAATACTCCTCTTCCGTCGCCGTTCGAACCAGGCGCCGCTCGCTCTGCGCCGCATCCGCTTCGGTAATCTGCTGTATCCCGTGGTGCGTCTGCGTCGATACCAGCTTGTACCGCCGCCCCGCCGGCGTGATCTCCACTCCCGATGCCGCCCACAGCGCCTGCGGCGTCCGTAGCGCATTCGCGTCAAAGCCGGTCCCCGTCCCGACCTTCCCCGCGCTCGTCCGGCCATAACCCAGGTGCACCGTTACCGTGTCGCGCGCCTGCCCCGGAGCCACCCACACCGGCGCTTTCACCGATGCGTTACCCACCTTGATCGTCACCACGTCGTCCGTCGTCACTCCCAGCTTCTGCGCCGTCGATGGAGCTATGTATGCCGCGTTGTCCCACGTCACCTTGCTCACCGGCTTCGGCAACTCCTGAAGCCATCCGTTGTTCGCGAACCGCCCGTCCAATACCGTCGGGTCCGGCCGGAAACTGATCTCCAGCCCGCTTCCCGCCGGCGTGGGCGCAACCCCTTTCAGGTCCCCCTTCACCGCCACCGTCTTCGCCGCCGGAGCCGAATTCGCGAAAAATCCGTCATGCAGCGCCTTCTGCAACTGCGCGTCGTAATCTTTCGCGTTGATCCGGTCGCGCCAGTAGCGCCGCCAGATCTGATAGCTCGTTCCCTGCTTGCCGAGCAGCGCCGAAATGATCTCCATCGCCGTCTTCCCGCTGTACAGCGGGTCGATCAGCGGCTGCATCAGCGTCACGGTCCCGTCATAGGCCCGCGCATCGCCCCAACTCTCCAGCGGGTGCGCTTCCGGAATGTGCCAGTTGCACAGCGCCGCCGTCTCGTCCTGGTACTGGCTCAACTGAATCCGGTTCTTCACCTTCAGAAACGCCTCGCGGAACTTCAAATCCGCCGGAGCCGTGTACACCGGATTCGCGCTCAAAATCAGCAGCGTCTCCACCTTGCCCGCGTCCATGTCCGCCGCCAGTTCCTTCAGCGAATCCGCGTGCGCAACCGGATTCTCCTCGAGCGGCTCCGTGTAGATCACGGTCTTCCCCGCGTTCCCCAGCTTCTCGTTGATCGCGTGCGCCAGCGCATGCACGATCGCCGGCTGATGCTCGCCCGCCACCACCAGGCTCGTCCCGTTGTGCGCCGCCAAATCCTTCGCCAGCGTCGCAATCCAGGCGTCCTGCGGCGGCACTCCCGGCGCATCCACCGCCACTCCCAGCTTCGCCGCCAGGCTCCGCGCCACCGCTTCCACTTCGCTCGGCTTCACCCCCAGCCGGTGATCCGATAACACGCTCGTCACCGACGGGTGCGTTTCCACCGCGTAGAAGCGGTTCATCCGCTTCTTGCCCTCTTCCGGCTTCCGCCGCGCCGCGAACTCCCGCGCGAACCGCACCGCCCCCACGCCTGTGTACAGAAAATCCGAATCGAGCGAGAAAATCACGTCCGCCGTATCCAGCTTGTAATGGTGCGACACCGGCTCTCCGAACGCCAGCTTCGCCCCTCCCCGCGCTCCGTCCGGATTCATCGGATCCCAAACGTGCCACTTCAGTTCCGGCATCATCGCCGCCAGCGCCTTCATCGACTCGATCAGGCTCGGCGATGTGATCGTCTCCGTCAGAATCCGCATCCCCGCGCCCTTCGCCCCGAAGTGCTTCTCTCTGAGCACCGTCAGCGCCGCCCAGAAGGACGTGTTGCTGCTGATTTCCCCGTCCCGCAACACCGTCTTCGACCGGTCCGGATCGTATAACGTCAGCAGGCTGGCCTGCGCGAAGATATCCGTGCTCCCCAGGCTCCCCGCGTGATCCGGGTTCCCTTCCGCTTTCGTCGGCCGCCCCTGGTGGCTCTCCACCAGCACGCCCGTCGCGTATCCACCCATCATATGAGCCGTCGCATAGTACACCGGAACGTTCTCCGCGAACTCCTCCGGCGGCTTCACGTAGGGCACTATCTTCTCGAGCGGTTGCCGCGTACACGCCGTCAGCCCCGCCAGCCCCAGCGAAGCCCCCATCAGCTTCAGCAGGTTCCGCCGGTCCAGCGGATTCCGCCAGTCCGTCCCGCTCTGCGGAAATTCGTTGTCGAGAAATTCCTGGAACTCCGGCGTATCCGACAGCTCTTCCAAGCTCCGCCAATACTCCTGGCCGGATTTCTGGCTCAGCCGTTCCCGCACGGCCTCGAGATCCAGTCGAGGGCCTTGCCCGAATATTTTGAAAGGTTGTGTTCCACTCATCGGTGGCATGTGTAGCAATCCGTCAGCTTCTGGATTTTGTATTC
>JADLBG010000582.1 GCA_020847895.1 Bryobacterales bacterium | reverse complement strand
TTGCCCTGTTCCATAACAACCTCCCAGACCGATTCGCTACTTGGGTGCTCCGGGGCTTTCCGCCGCCGGCGCTGCCGTCTTCGGCTTCTGTTCCTGCTTCTGTTCCTGCTTTTGCTCCGGGCCCCGCTCCGCCGGCGTCAAGCCGTCGTCGCCGGTATCCGTGATTTCCCGAAGCCGGGACTGCAAAACATACACAATCTTCAGGCTTTCGTAATACTTCACCGCTCGCGTCCAGGCGCGGTTCGCCTGATCCTCGGCCGCCTCCCAAACCTTAGCCGGATGGAGATCGGCCGGGCGCAACTGCCGGGCCTCGATTCCCGCAAAGCGGCCGAGCATGGCGAACGAGAGAATGGTCATCGCCATTCCCATCACCAGACGGGGCTGAAGAACCGGCTCGAGCCACCGCCCAAGGACCTTTCCAAACGTGGACCGCGCACTGTTTACGGGCGGCTGCTTGGCCGGAGCCTGGTGTAGAATGCGCGTCACCAGGGAGTGAGGCGGTTCGACCGCGGGAATCCGCACCAGAAACCCGAGCACCCCGGCCGAATCGCGGTGCAGTTCGGTACAGGCGGCACAACCTGCCAGATGCGCTTCGGCTTCCGCCCGCTCTTCCGGACGCAGCGTGCCGTCGATGTAATCGCACAGCAGCAACTCCAGTTCGGTGCACGTCATACCGCCACCTTAAACCTTCTGAGGATGCGCGCCAGTTCGGCGCGTCCCCGGTTCAGCCGCGATTTCACGGTTCCTTCCGGAACCCCCAAAGACTGGGCGATTTCCCGATATTCTAACTCCTCCAGATCGCGCAAAATCAATGTTTCCCGCAACTCAGGCGACAGCCTTTCCAATGCCGCCTGCAGGATTTCGCTCGCTTCCCTGCCCGCTACCATGCCATCGGTGCGCGAGGAAAGCGAATATTTTTCCTCGAGCATGGGAAGTTGCTCCTCGATGGAATCGGTGGCGCGCTCCTGCTTGCCGCGCCGGTAGTTGTCAATCAGCAGATTGCGGGTCAGCCGCATCAACCATACCGAAAAGGAACCCTCTCCGGAACGAAAACTCCCAAGCGTCTTGAACACTCGCAGGAAAACGTCCTGCGTGAGGTCCTGCGCCTCGGTGTCGCTACCCGTGAACCGGTAACACACCGCGTACACACGCCTCGTGTGTGCCCGCACCAGATCTTCCCAAGCGGCGTCGTCCCCGCCCAGGCACCGCTCCACCAGACTGGAATCTATATCCAAGCTGTTTGCCCATCTCAGACAGCCATTGGCGGCCGGCGCCGGCCAGTTCCACCCCGCCATGCGGGGGCCGGTTCCCGGAGTTGCCACTGTGAGGACGGCTGCCATTGTACCCTCTTCGAGCGCCCGCGTGCCGGATGCGGTTCTTCAGCCCCGCTTTCCGGTTTTGCTATCATGCGCTTCCAGTTATCTAAACGACGATTTATCATGAGAAGTTCGCTGAAATCTCTAAAGGGCGGCCACCCGGAAACCAAATCCCCCGCCTTGGGCTCCATCCACCCCCGGGACCGGGGAGAACGGAAGATAATATTTTAGACCCGGAGATGGATTCCCGGACACGGAGTCCCGCACAGAAAATGAATGAGGGAGGTAGTATCTCGGATAGCAAGACCCCCACACGGCTGCCACGGCGTCTCCATGGGAGCCTTATCTTATTAGGATTCCTTCTCGTCGCCGCCCTCTTTTGGTTCGCCTACCGCAACCAGCAGTCCGGCTTCCAGTGGTCTCTTTTCGCCGCCACCTTCGCCCAAATGGATTGGGGGTGGCTCACCGCAGCCGTCGTTCTCGTACTGCTGACATATTTGGGAAGAGCGATCCGGTGGCAGTTGATGCTGCGACCGATCCAGCCGCACCCGAATTTCTGGCTGTTGCTAAATTCTACGATAGTAGGATTTACCGCCGTCGTCCTCTTCGGCCGCGCCGGTGAACTCGTCCGCCCCTACCTCATCTCCACCCGTGAGAAGGTCGCTTTCACCAGCCAACTCGCCACCTGGTTCCTCGAGAGGATATACGACCTCCTCTCCGTGCTGCTTCTCTTCGGGTTCGCACTGACTCGGATCACTTCTGCTTCTACAAAATTAGGAGTTACCATGGAGTGGGTCCTGAGCACCGGCGGCAGCATGGCAGGCATCCTCGCCGCCGTCTGCCTTTCTCTCCTCATTGTCTTCGGTCTCTTCCCTGTCTTCGTCGAGAACCGGCTGGTAGCCGCATTGGGCATCCTTCCTCTTCCCTACCAGACACGTATCACCGGGCTGGTCAAGGCCTTTCTTTCAGGCACGAGTTCCACGCGCCGCGGGTCGTTCGTCTTCCTCCTTGTCTTCTATACGTTCTGTGAGTGGTGCCTGATTGTGGCGTGCTTTCTTTGTCTCTTCAGGGCGGTGCCGTTCACGCACGGTCTGGGGATTCTGGACGCTTTGATTGTTGTCGGGTTTGTGGCGTTCGGCAGCGCACTGCAGATTCCGGGAGTCGGTGGGGGAATGCAGGTGGCTACCGTACTGGTGCTTACGGAACTGTTCCAGATCCCTCTCGAATCCGCTTCGGGTCTCGCGATCCTCATTTGGGTCGTCACGTTCGTGAGCGTGGTGCCCATTGGGCTGCTGTTGGCGTTGAAGGATGGGTTGAAGTGGCGTAAACTTTTGCAGACTAAAGAGATGCAACCACTATGAGATGTCCTTTCTGCGGGTTTCAGGAAGACAAGGTGATCGATTCCCGGGAGAGCCGGGAAGGCGAGGCGATTCGCCGCCGGCGCCAGTGCCTGAAGTGCGAAAAGCGGTTCACCACCTATGAGCGCATCGATGAAGTCCCTTACATGGTGGTGAAGAAAGACGGCCGGCGGGAGAAATTCGACCGGCAAAAGGTGTTGACGGGGTTACTGAAAGCTTGCGAAAAACGTCCAGTTAGTATGGGGAAGCTGGCCGAGCTGGTCGATGAGGTAGAAGGAAAGATTGTGGAAGCGGCGGATCGGGAGATCTCAACTATGGAAGTAGGAGAAATGCTCATCTCCCGTCTGCGGGATATCGACAAGGTCGCCTATGTCCGCTTTGCTTCTGTTTATCGCGACTTCCAGGACGAGGAAGCTTTCTTCCATGAACTGAAAGACTTACTGCAGAAGAAGAGGAGCTGATAAAGTTTGCGCCCCCCTTGTACGGGTTTCGTGGAACCAAAACAGAACGGAAACATCTTAAGATTAGGGCTTAACTTCGAACTTGTTTGGTGCTATCATGACCAAGGCGCGGTGGAAAATAACCGCTGTGTGTCCCCAGTCCGTGCGAATAGAGCCCGGCGAGGTCAATCCGACGGCGGGCGGTACATCCCCTGGCAAAGTCAACGGATCATTAGACTGGCTTACTATGGGGGAGGTGACTCTTAGTGGATCACTTTGAAGATCAATATTTAGCAGATAGCCATGAGCCTTTGGGGCTGCCTTTCGATGAAGAGGGAAGTTTCTTCCATCCGGAAGAAGTTGCGGAAGGCGACGAGTTCCAATCCTCCCAGCAGGTTGAGGAATCCATCTATACGGATGACCCGGTTCGCGTCTACCTGCGCGAAATGGGTGCGGTTCCGCTGCTCACGCGCGAAGGGGAAGTGGATCTGGCACGCCGCATGGAACGCGGTAAGTTGAAAATGCAGAAGGCTCTCAGCCGTTCTGCCAGAGTGCAGATGATGGTGCTCGAATGGGCCGATCTTCTCAAGAAGAACGAAGCGGAATTGGATCTCTTCGTCGACTTGGGCGACCTCGAAGAGGGCAGCGCTGCCGAAGCCAAGCGCCGCGCGGAGGTGCGCAACCAGTTCGGTGAGTTTGTTGCCTGCCACAAGAAGCAGCAACAGGTGGCGGAAAAAGCTACCACAATTGTAGCTAGCAATAAGAAGCTCCGCCGCAAATGGCTGTGGAAGGTCAACCGCGCCCGCGTCGAAACCTCCCGCCTTCTCCGCTCCCTGCCCTGGCAGATGGGACGCTGGAAAGAATTTACCAAAGAGATTGAGCGCACGGTGGAGGAGCTCTCTCACCTCGACGCCGAACTGCGGCGCCTCGAAGAGAAACCCGCTGCGAATCAAGCCAAGATCCGCGAATTGAAACGCGAGATCAAGAAGCGCGAGCAGATTGCCAGCGCTACACTGAACGAGCTGAAGCACAGCCTCCAGGTGATCCGGCAGGGCGAACTCGAAGCCGAGCGCGCCAAGAAAGATCTGGTGGAGGCGAACCTGCGCCTGGTGGTGTCGGTCGCCAAGAAGTACGTCAACCGCGGATTGCACCTGCTGGATTTGATCCAGGAGGGTAACATCGGTCTGATGCGCGCCGCCGACAAATTCGAATACCGGCGCGGTTACAAGTTTTCCACCTATGCCACCTGGTGGATCCGGCAGGCCATCACCCGCGCCATTGCCGATCAATCGCGTACCATTCGCATTCCGGTGCACATGAACGAAAGCATGAACAAGTTCCTGCGGGCCACCCGTGAGCTCGAAAAGGAACTCGGACGTGCGCCGACAAACGAAGAAATCAGCCGCCGCATGGATATCCCCGTCGAGAAGGTTCAGAAGCTGAAGACCATCTCCAGGGATCCGGTTTCGCTCGAGACGCCCGTTGGCCGCGACGGCGAGTCCGCTCTTGGCGACCTCATCGAGGACCGCTGGGTCGGCTCTCCCGTCGATGCTGTCATCGATTCCAATGTTCGCGACGAAACCGCGAATATTCTAAAGACGCACTCTCCCAAGGAGGAAAAAGTGATTCGCCTGCGCTTCGGCATCGGCTGTGAGCGCGAGCACACTTTGGAAGAGATCGGCCAGGAATTCGATGTGACCCGGGAACGCATCCGCCAGATCGAGGCGAAG
>JADLBG010000581.1 GCA_020847895.1 Bryobacterales bacterium | reverse complement strand
GCGGCGCCCACACCCTGAAAGCCGGTTTCGACTGGCGTTATTACACGGTGGATTGGAACGTCATCTATCCGCTCCGGATTTCCACCAGCGGCGCCTTCACGGGCGGCCCGAATGCGAAGGCGGCGGCGGCGAACACGGGATCGGGTCTCGCGGATCTGCTATTGGGAGCGGCAGCCGTCAATTATCAGATCAACCCGCACTGGAAGAACAGTCACCCCTATTACGCGGGATATTTTCAAGATGAGTGGCGAGTCAACCAGCGGCTTACATTGACCATGGGCATCCGCTACAACCTGGAGCTACCTAGCATTGAGGCAGACAACCAGTATGTGTATCTGGATTTGACCAGCCCTTCCCCCCTTCAGGTTCCCGGCTACAGCCTCAGGGGCGGACTGGGCTTCGTGGGAATCGACGGCAAAGGCCGCCGCGTCCAGACACCGGATCGAAATAACTGGGAGCCGCGTATCGGCCTGGCCTACCGGATGCAGGACAAGACAGTCATAAGGGCCGGTCTCGGCTTTTTCCACCATCCCTATATCTCCACGAGCACGGATACGTCCCTCGGTTTTCAGCGGACGACGAATAACATTGTGACGGAGGCTGACAGCGTCACTCCGCTGTTCAATCTCGCGAATCCTTTCCCGCAAGGCATCCTCGCTCCCACGGGCAGCGCTCTGGGTCTTGGCACGCTGCTCGGCCAGGCCATCAGCGGCCCCATCCGGGAACAGCGTATGCCCTACCAGGCGCAGTGGTCGTTGGGCATCGAACGCCAATTGCCCTTGTCCATCATGGCGGGAATCGGCTATACGGGAACAAGCAACGTGGCCTTGCCGGCGCGCATCGCCTTCAACCAACTGCGGCCCGACCAACTGGCCCTCGGCTCGCAGTTGACCAGGGCGGTGCCCAATCCGTTTTACGGCTACGTCACCGATCCGTCATCCACTTTGAGCCTCCCCACCGTGCAGTACGCGCAGTTGCTCAGGCCATATCCCCAGTTCACCGGGGCCGACGGCATAACCGTGCCATCGGGCCACTCGAGCTATCATGCGCTGGAACTGAAGGCCGAGCGGCGTTTCGCGCAGGGCCTCGCCGTGCTGTTCAACTATACGCGCTCCAAACTCATCGACAACGTCGGGGAGATCAACAACGGCCAGTCCGCTTCGTTCAACAACACCTACTGCTTCTCCTGCGATCGCGCGCTGTCCTACCTGGACATTCCCAACTACGTCAACTTGAGCGTTCGGTACGAGTTACCCTTCGGACTGGGCAAGCGCATGCTCAACCGGGGATTACTGGCCCGCGTGGCGGGCAACTGGGCGCTGGCTGGAATCTACAGCTATGCCAGCGGCATTCCCGTGACCGTCACGTCGCCGAACGATTCCAACTCCTTTAACATCGGCATTGCCCGTCCCATGGCCACCGGCCAACCCGGAAAGCTCGCCGGCGGACCGCAGATAGCCGATAACGGGACTTACTTCAACAAGGCAGCGTTCACCCGCACCCCCCAATTCCAGTTCGGCAACGTCAGCCGGGAACTACCCGACGTACGCATCCCGGGAAAGAGGAGTCTGAACGCCCTCATCGAAAAACAGATCCCGATTTCAGAGCGCTTCAAACTCGAGTTCCGGACCGAGTTGTTCAACGTCACGAATTTTGTGGATTTCAACGGCCCGCAGACTTCGATTACCTCGGCCGCGTTTGGAACCATCGCTCTGACGCAAGCCAACACGCCGCGCGTGATTCAGTTCGCCCTGCGGCTGGTTTTCTGATTGCCCGTGCCGAAAGCAAAGACCTCTTCGGCATTGCATTTGAAACAATTTGATCCGCGGTTGATTTATGGTACTGTCATAGTACGCCTATGATGCCGGCGCAAAGCAGGGTCGATGCGGGCATCTGGAGTGTGCCGGGCCTCGTTCCTGTCATCGAGTACTCCCGCCCCGTTCTGAATGACATTTTGACGCACGTCCTCGACGCCTTCGACACCTATCTCGCGGGCGGCTATGAGGTGGGTGGCGTTCTGTTCGGCCAGCACAAGAACGGATTGGTCCGGATTCAGGCCTTCCGCCCCCTCGACATCCAACCGCCACGGCCGGTTTTCGTTCTCTCCAATAGCGATCAGCAACGGTTCGATGCGCTGATCAAGAGTCACACATCGGACCCCGCACTGCAAGGCATGGTTCCTGTTGGCTGGTACCACTCCCATACCCGCGACGAAATCTTCCTCTCGGAAGGCGATATTGAAATCTACGACCGCCATCTCGCCGAGCCGTGGCAGGTGGCAATGGTGCTGCGGCCAAGCGACCTCGAACCCGTCCGCGTGGGCTTCTTCTTCCGGGAATCCGACGGCTATATCCGCACCGACCAGAGCTATCAGGAGTTTGCGGTGGAAGCTCCGCCGCGGGAGAGGACCCTCCGCAAACCCCCGCCATGGGAAATACGCGACGACGGCCAACTGGAGGAAGACTACTCAGTCCCGCCGGTGGAGCCGGAGGCCTTTTCCCTCCCTCCCGAGGCTCAGACGGCCGGTTTTTTAAAGAGGACGGGAAGGTGGCTGCTCCTGCTGGTGGCGTTGGCAACCATCGGAGCCGGGGCGGTGAGCCTCTACATCCTCAACGCGCCCGAGCCGCTGCTGGGCTTGCGCCTCACGCCCGTGGAAAGTGAGTTGCTCATCCAGTGGGACACGAAAAGCAAAGCGCTCGCTGACCCGAGTCAGGCGACTCTGTTCATCGTGGACGGAAGCGACCGTACCGATCTTCCGCTGGCGAAACTGCGCGGAGCCGCCCACTATCTCTACAAACCTCGTACGGGGCGGGTGGACGTCCGTTTACGTGCCGGCCTGCCGTGGGGTCGCTCGGCATTGGAACTGGCCACCTATCTCGCGCACCCGGAAATCGGCAAACCGGAACCCGAACTTCAGGAGGCGAGACAGATCGAGAGAAGCGCCCGGAAGAACCTCGAGGCATTGCAAGCCGACCTGGCGCAGAAGCGCGGGGAGACCCTGGCGCTCCAGGCGCGGCTTGACGAATCTGCTCGCGCGCGGGAGCAGGCGGACGAGGCGAAGCGAACGAAGTTTGCGCCAAAGCCCTTGGTATTGCCTCCCGCGACCAACCCCCCCACGCCGCGCGACCTCCCTGGTGCTCCCGAAATCGCTGCCAGAAGCACGGCCGCCGCCCCTCCGGTTCCGCTCCAGGTTTCCCTGTCCGACCCGAGAATGAAGGCCCCGCCGGAACCCGTGAAGCCGGCTCCTGTCCAGCCGCCTCCTCCGGTTGCGGTTCAGCCCCCCCCATCTCCGGCGATTGTCCGTCCGGCGCCACTGCCTCCGCCAAAGCCTGCCTATTCGGGACCAGCCTCGGGAAAGATCATCTGGATCGGCGAACTTCCGCGCGACGGGGTTCTGCGCATCGAGGGCCGCCGCCCTTCCACGGGCGCGGTGAATACGGAATTGCCCGGGGTTCCCGTACACATTGGAGCCTATCCCGCCGAATATACGAATAGCGGAGTCAAAGTGTTTTCCCCCAATCCACGGCTGACCGCGGGCAAGACGGAGCCCGCCGGCGCCGCCAATGGTTATACCCCCATCCATTATGTTTATGATGCCAAAGCCGTTCGAGATCTCATTGTGGAACAGATGCCCGGCGCGGGCGATTGGAAGCGGATCGTGCTGCGGGCCGGCGGCCGCAGGCTCTCGGCAATTGTGATTGAATGGCAGGTGATTCCCCAGTGAGACCGAGGATAAGCGATCTGGCAGGCCGGCGCATCGCCGCTCTTTGCGCCGCCGCCTTGCTTGTTGGCCCCGTTGTGCGTGCCCAGCGTCCCGACCCGAAAAGAGCCGAAGCTGCCTTTACCCAGGCCCGCAAGTTCGAGATTTCAGGAGATGAGGACAAGGCAATCGAGAAGTTTAGCGAAGCCATCCGTCTGGCGCCGGACTTTGCCGCCGCTTTCCGCCGCAGGGGCAACCTGAAGGCAAAGCGCAACCAGGATCAGGAGGCTTTGCCGGACTTCAACGCCGCCCTTCGCATCCAGCCGGATGATGCGGAAGCCTACGAACTGCGCGGCAACCTGCTGTTGCGTTTGAAGGAGCCGGAGAAGGCGATCAAGGATTACGATCAGGCGCTTGCTTACAGGCGGGAACGGGCTGAAGTCTATACCAGCCGGGCGGCGGCTTACGCCGCGCTGAAGGATTACAAGCGCGCCCTCGAGGATTACAGCAAAGGCATCCGCATGCGCCTGGACCGGCCCGAACCCTACAAGGAACGCGGCATGGTGTACATCGAGTTGGGCCAGTACACGGACGCCATCGACGACTTCACCCGCG
>JADLBG010000580.1 GCA_020847895.1 Bryobacterales bacterium | reverse complement strand
GTTCCGGGAGGCTACATGTCGTCGATCTTGACGGATTGAAACCGAAAGGGCGGGCCCGACCGCTTACTCGTGAAGCAGGCGCGACGAATCTGAGGCCGCAGGCATGGAGTCCCGATCAGAAATATATTGTTTTCCAGCGGCATACGAGCGCCGGTACGGGGACACTGTGGCGAGTGCGCGCCGACGGGAGTGAGGATCCGTTGTCCATTCCCAATACCGGGCACTCCGCTTTTGCACCCGCCGTGTCGCGAGGTGGACGACTCGTGTACGCCGAGGGGACCTACGACGCGAATATCTGGAGGCTTCCCCTCCATGGGCCGGGAGTATCCGGCGGGCCTCCGGCGCGGCTCATTTCCTCTTCCAGGTTTGACGGGTCGATGGCGTTATCCGCGGATGGCCGTCATGTCGCTTTCACATCCACGCGGTCAGGCACGGAGCAGATCTGGGTGGCCGACAGTGACGGGTCACGGCCGACCCAGCTCACCAACTATCATGAAGGCTTCGCCGGTTCGCCGCGATGGTCTCCCGACGGCAGCCTGATTGCCTACGACACCGTTTTGAATGACCGTTTCGATATCTGCATTGTGCCGGCCGGCGGAGGCTCTCCTACAAGGATGACAAACACGGGGAAGAACAAACTGCCCGCCTGGTCCGCAGACGGAAAGTTTATCTACTTCTCTTCGGAGCGGGACGGCAGGTTTGACGTGTGGAAGAAGCCGCGTTCCGGAGGGCAAGAGATACGAGTGACTCGTAACGGAGGAATTGGGGGGCGGGAATCGCCCGACGGTAAGTTCTTTTCCTACTTCTCGGCCGAAGACGGACGCTTATGGCTTCTGCCACTGAGGGATAACGTTCCGGACGAAAGCCAGAAACGCCTCGTAACGGATCGCGCGAGTCTACTGGCGTTCGACATTTCCAAGACCGGGATTTATTACGGTGTGTTTGTATCCTTCGGCGAGATGGGAGATCGGACAGATCCTCCGAGCAAGTCCTTGTATTTTTACGATTTTGCAACCGGGGCCACGAGAACGATCACTACGCTCTCCAAGCCCCTATCCATAGGGGTTTCGGTTTCGCGGGACGAGAGTTTTCTGTTGTTTTCGCAACTCGATCGCAACGGCAGCGATCTCATGCTGATGGAGAGTGTTCCGTAGCGGATTGGCAGAAGCCCATGGCGCACTCGCCGCGCGCATGCCGGTGGAAGGGTGTTGGCTTCCAGCGGCCTGTTGTGGCGTTTAGAGGTGTTGGAAGAAGGATTTTTCGGTTTCCGCGCGGGAGTGGGAGCGGCGTTCGAGGTAGTGTTCGAAGGCGCGGCGGCCGCCGAGGCCGAAGGCGAGGCCGGCGGCGAGGGCGGCGGCTCCGGTGAGGATGATGAAGGCGGCGAGGAAGACGTTGCGTGCGAAGTTGAGGGCATCGGCGGCGACGACGACGGAGACGAAGACGATGACGGTGCGGGTGATGGAGGCGAGGAGGCGCGGGCGGGGGAGTTCTTCGTTGCAGGCCCAGAGGAGGACGCTGTGGCCGAAATAGTGGGCGAGCCAGAAGCCGGCGAGGAGGATGGCTCCGGCGGCGAGGAGTTTGGGGACGAGGACGACGGCGCCTTCGACGATTTGGGAGGTGAGCTTGGTGTCGAAGACATTGAGGGCGGTGAGGGCGGCGATGACAAAGATGGTCCAGTAGACGAAAGCGGCGAGGAGGGCGGCGGCGCGGAGGCGGCCGGCGCGGGCGAAGAGGGAGGAGAGTCCGCTTTCCTCGAGGAAGCGGTCGGCGGCAAGGCCCTTGAAGGCGCGGAGGAGGAGCCAGCGGATGGAGCGGGCGAGGGCATAAGCGACGAGGAGGATGAAGAGAGCGACGAGGAGGGGAGGGAGATAGGTGGTGACCTGGAAGTAGAGGTTCTCCACGGCGCGGTTGAATACTTCCTGCAATGTACGGATCATGATTTGGTAACCTCCAAACCCGGCGGCGCCGGCTGCGGCTCGCGCGGGGAGAGCGGGGGAAGGGGTTTGCCAGCCCACAGGGCGGCGAGATAGGGTTTGTCTTCCTCGAAGGAGAGGCAGAGTTCTTCGATGCGCTGCTCGACTTCGGAGGCGGTCATGTCGCGGGTTTCCTCGACGAAGGAAGCAACGCGGGCGAGGTAGAGCGGGGTGAGGGATTTGAGAAGGTGGATACGTTCGATGGGCTTGCGCTGGATGGCGCAGGCGAATTCGAAGATGACTCGCACCCAGAGGGGGTCCTCGAGGTGAAAAGGGGATTGGGAGGGGACGGCGCGGCCGAGTTGGAGGACTGCCGCGAGAGTGCCGGGTTGGAGGGCGATGGCCCAGATTTCGTGTAATTGATCGCAGCCGTTGCGAAAGGCGGTTTTCATGCGGTCGAGGTTGACTTCGACGGGGTCGAGGCCGACATCGTAGCGGAAACCGAAGAGATCGACATCGCGGCTGCCGGAGCGGGTGCTCCAGACGCCGGAATATTCCTGCATGAGGGCGAAGACGCTGCCGACGACCTGGTGGAGCATGGCGCTGAGGTCGGCTCCGGGGTCCTTGGCATCGTGGAGTTTGGCTCCGAGGAAGCTCTGGCAGACGCGGAAGCCTTCGGCGACGGCGATGGTGGTCATCCAGATGTCGATGCCGTAGCGGGCGACATCGGTTTCCCAATCCT
>JADLBG010000579.1 GCA_020847895.1 Bryobacterales bacterium | reverse complement strand
GTTTCGTCAGCGCCTGGTCCTTCGTCGCCGGAGTCATCCAGTTCGCCTCTTCGATGTCCTTCGCCATGGAGTTTTCGATCTCCCCAACCAGCGCGAGCGCCCGCTGCTTGCTCGCCCCGCTGAAGGCAACCTCGACAAATTTCTGCCCCAGGGCATCCCCCAGCGCATCGTCGGTGGCATCCACGCACTGCTTCCACCGTGCCTGCTGCTCTTTCTGTCCGCGCAGCGTCTTGCCGTAAAACTCGAACGCCGCATCCCGGTACGCCTTGGGCAACAACTCCGCATAGCTTGCCGCCACATGCCACACGAGGTAGGTCTTCAAGTCCTCGAGGCTGCTCGAGGCGATCACCGCGTTCATCCCCTTCACGAAATCGGGCTCGCTGACATTCAACGACCCGAACTTCGGAACCCGCGCGAGATACTGGCGGAAATCGAACTCCGGGCTCAGGGCCTCCAGTTGCGCCACCGTCATCTTGTGGTACGTATTATCAGGATTCCGCCGCGCCACGCGGTCGAGCGATGCCTTCGCCAGCGCCGTCTCGATTCGCATCACCGCCGCCGGATCATAGCGTGCCCCGCCGAGCATCCCCAGCATCTTCCCTACCGTCTCTTCATACTGCTTGCGCAACTCCGCAAAGCGCGGTTCTGCCTTCAAATAATAGTCGCGGTCCGGCAACCCTAATCCGCCCTGGCCCACGTTGGCGATCTCCATGGATGAATCCTTTTGGTCGGGGCGTGCTGAAAATGTGAAGAAAGCACCCACGCCCTCCTCATGCAGCCGCGCGATCTCCGCCGTCAGATCCTGTTTCGACTTCAGGCCGGCAATCGCATCCAAGGTCTGCCGGATTGGCCGCAGACCCGCCGCCTCGATCCCCTTCTCATCCATGCATGAGGCGTAGTAATCCCCAATCTTCTGCTCCACCGCGCTACGGTTCGCCGAGGGCTGCGATGCCTTTTCCAGGATCTCTCGCTCCATCTCCAGGTTCCGTTCCTTCAACTCCTGGAACCGCCCCCAGCGCGATTGATCCGCCGGGATCGGATTGGCCTTCTTCCATCCGCCGCACGCATACCGGTAGAAGTTTTCGCACGGGGCGATGCTCGTATCCATCGCCTTCAAATCGATACCGGATGTCGAGGGTGCGTCGGCGGCGAACGCCGTCAATGCCGCCCCTAGAATCGAGGCGCCAAGAAGGGAATTGCCCATACCTTCATTTTAGGGCGTACCGTTCGCGCAACTGCAGATAGCTCTTGATCGCCGTTTCCAACGACGGAAACGGCTCAATCCCCAGGCCCTCCATCTTCGCGTTGCTCAACGCCGAATACTTCGGCCGCCGCGCCGCCGTCCGGTATTCCCGCTCGTTCGTGGGTCTCAATTCCGGATCCATACTCGCCAGGCGGAAGATCGTCCGTGCGTACTCGAACCACGACACCGGCGTGCCGCCTCCGGCATGAAATACCCCGCGCGCTTTCTTCTCCACCAGGTCCGCTGTCCGCGCCGCGAGCACGGGAGCGTACGCCGGTGAGGCTACGTGATCCTCCACCACCCGAATCGTCTGTCCCGAATTCGCCAGCCGCAGCATCAATTCGATGAAATTCCCTCGCGCCGTATTCAATCCCCCCGGTCCGAACACGCCCGATGTCCGTATAATCAGCGGATTATCGAGGTACGCCTGCGCGTACAACTCCCCGCCCAACTTCGAGACCGCATAGGCCCCTAGAGGGTGCGTCGCGTCCGTCTCCACGTAAGGCGACCCCTTCGTTCCGTCAAACACGTAATCCGTCGAGAAATGGACCAGCAACGCGTCGATCTGCCGGCACGACACTGCCAGGTTTCTGACCGCCAGGGCATTCACCTGATACGCCGCCGCCGGTTCCTTCTCGGCCACGTCCACCTGGTTGTATGCGGCGGCATTGACCACTATCCCGGGATCGAGCATCGCCACCGTACGCTCCACCGCGGCCGCGTCCGTGATGTCCAGTTCATTCCGCTGAAACCCCGTCACCGGATAGCCCCGGTTGCTGAACTCCCGGAACAACTCCACTCCCAACTGCCCGCCGCTCCCTAAGATGAGTACCTTGCTCGACATAAGTATTCCCTAGCATACCGCGGCTCCATCAAAAGCCCCACCGTGTAACAAAGCTGTAACCATTTCCAGACTTTTGCCGTATACTACAGCAAGAGGCTATGGCTATGGCAAATTTCTTGCTCCAGAGGGGCTTGCGTCGCAGCAGAGCCGCAAACCGTGTCGGCATCACATTGTTAATCGCCTTGCTGCTTGCGCTTGTGGCCAGCCTTGTCCACGGTATCCGCACCTTGATGCTCTAGTGTAGTGTCCCCCATTTGGCTGGCCAATTGTTCCATGGGCCGGCGTCCGTCTTGATGCCTTATTAATCCATTCAAAGGATTTCCATTTGCCGCGGCTGGGCGGAAGAAGGGGCGTTGAGTACATCGTCGGAAGACCACTGTGGCGGGTCCTCTCAATGGTTGAAATACTGCAAATCCACCTCCGCTTGCCCCGGGTTTTCCGATGTCAAGGATGCAGTATCGCCGAACAACCTCTGCTGTTGCTGCATCAGAGCCGTCAGTTCCTCGATTCTGTCCGCCTGGTCCGAATCCGTGGAGAGGTCTCTCGTCTCGTAAGGGTCCCTTCGCAAATTAAAAAGCTGCGTCAGATTGATTTTCGGGTACCGCAGCAGTTTCCAGTCGCCGCGCCTGACGGCCCGCTGAACGTCCCTATAAGCAAGAAAAATCGTATCTCTCACGCTGGCCGCTTGGCCGCGCAAGATCGGCACAAGACTCTTTCCTTCGAGCGAACTCGGGATCGGCGCGCCTACCAAATCGCAGATCGTCGGGAAGATGTCGAACAGGTACGCGAATGCATTGGCTTTATTGCCTCTGGGAATTCCCGGACCGGCGATAGTGATGCCCGCGTTCATGCTGTGCTCATACAGATTTTGTTTTCCCATCAGGCCGTGGCTGCCGATAGCAATGCCTTGGTCCCCGGTGAACACCAGGATGGTATTGTCGTATTCTCCAATCTCCTTCAGCGCGCTGAAGACTCTTCCGAGTTGCTCGTCCATGTACGTGATCACGGCATAGTAATCACGCAGGTGCCGCCGGATTTCAGTCTCCGTGCGCGGCCACGGCGCAAGTTTCTCATCTCGAATCAACAGTTCGCCGTTATCGAACGGGTGGTAAGGCTTATAGTTCGGCGGGAGGGGGATCTTATTTACATCGTATCTGGCCACGTATTCCGGCGGCGCGATTCTCGGATCGTGCGGCGCTGGGCCGGCCAGATGCAGAAAGAACGGATTGCCTCGGCCGAGCGCCGGATCTTTCGTCCACCCGCGCAGAAATTCTACAGCGCGGTCGGCCACCAACTTCCCTGGTGTACCCGCTCTCGTCTCCTCCTGGTCGACGTAGGTGTTAAATGTGAACGACTGGTGCGACTGGATATCCTCATTGTTACGTTTGCCGATCCGGCACGTGACGTAACCCGCCCGGTTCATGGATCGGGCGAAGTT
The DNA here is from genome assembly GCA_020847895.1 of Bryobacterales bacterium. Taxonomy (GTDB): domain Bacteria; phylum Acidobacteriota; class Terriglobia; order Bryobacterales; family Bryobacteraceae; genus CADEFT01. Next base: position 9,234 of record JADLBG010000579.1, on the reverse strand, counting down.
TGGCGCTTCTTTGGGCTGTTCGCGAACCGAGAACCAGGAGCGTCCGCGGTGAATCATCATTCGGGAAGGCAGGCAGACGGCGGGGCTGAAGCCTCCCATGCAGTAAGCGCTGCCAAAGGAGACCCCTGATCGCACGATCCCGTCCAGGTTCGGGGTTTGGATGAAGGCATTGCCCCTGGCGTGGACGGTGTCCTGGCGCTGGTCGTCCGTGAGGATGAACAGCACATTCGGCTTCCTGGCGCCGGGCATGGTTTGCGCGGCTGCGCCCGCCGCGAACCCCGTCGCACGCAGAAATCCGCGCCGTGAGAAGTGATGCCGATCCCCGGAAACAATCATGGGAAAGTCTTTCCATTTTGCATTAGTCTGGTCACCTGGAGCGCTACGCGCGCCACTCGCGTTTCCTTAACAGCGGTCCGTTCAGCACTGCAATGGCCAGATTCACGTCCTCCACAATCTGGAAGTCATACATCCCCACCACGATAAAATCCGCGCCGCTCTCGAATGCGTGGGGGAAGGCGTCCTTAGGGTGAATCGCGCCCGCCGCCAAGATCTTGTACGCCAACCATGGCTCCGGCAGTTTCTTCATGTACTGTGCCACGGCTTCGGCGTCTTCGCACCAGATATTGTCGGCCTTGGCCCAGTCGCCGCCTACCCAACTTTCCGGCTGCTTCGCCGACCAGTAGTTCGTCCGGTGAAGCGACTTCATCCAGAAGTCCGGACGCAGACCATTCTCCACGCACCCCCGGATTGTGGCAAGTTTGTGCCCGCCGATCCCCGCCGGGAGTTTGTTCTTCCGGATCAGATCAAGTCCCTTTTCGAGGACATCGAATTTGCCCCGCTCCACAAGGCCGTCGGCAATACCGCCATGGAAGTAGCAGGCGGATGCGCCCTGGTCGATCGACCGCTCGATTGCTTCGAAGGGGTTCTTGGCGCCGCCGCAATCGGAAATGAATTGGATCTTCCCGCCGGCGCGCCAGTAATCGTTGATGACGCCACACAACGCCGGGCTGGTAAGAATCGTATTGACTCCGCAACGCTCGGCCAGCGCGAAGGTCTCGAAGATCTTGTTACGCGTGTGATACGCCTTCACCAGTTTCGACGCGTAAATCAGATCGCGCGCGTGCGCCCATCCGCCGATCAGATTGCCGCCCAGAATCATACGGCTCAACGGCAGATTCCCGATGCTCGCGCGCGGCATTTGACCCTTGAGATCGCTCATGGTACTGAAGTGGAAGGACTTCACAGTGGCGCTTGCCGTGAACGCGCGCTTGGAGCCGGCTTGCGGCCGGAAAGCCGTTTCTTCAAAGCTGTGCCACCCATGCTTGCGCAGGATACACAGGACCAGCGCACCCAGCACAGGCACCCCGGCCAGCGCGGCGGTGAGTTCTCGGCGCGGTTCCACAACCGGAACGGCGGCAGGCGCGGAACTCCCGCCACGGGCAAGCAGGCGCTGCAAGCCCAGCCCCCGCGCCGGAAGCGCAAACACCACCGCCAGGGCGAGCAACTCCACTATGTTTTTGTCAACGACAACATAGCTCCCTTCGCCGCCAGTCTCCGCCAACGGGGAGAACAGCGGCGGGTAAGCGATGTAATACAGGGCTAGCAAGCCCATGCCCGCGATTGCCGCGGGCCGCGTCAGGATTCCCAGAATCAATGCGGCGCCGGTCAGCAGCAGGCCCCATTCATTCATCAGATCAATCGCGCGAAGCCGGGTGGGGCTCGCGGCTAACCAGTGAAACAGCCCCGCAAAAGGGCCGCCCGCGGATTGAAGATAGCCCGCCGCGGTCCCGCCGGGGTAGAGCAGCTTGGTCCAGCCTTCGTACAGAAAGTGCCAGCCGATCGCCATGCGAAGCAGCGCCAGCGGGATCTCCGCCTTCGCCGGCGCGGCGGGATGATCGGACGTCCAGTTCGGCATAATCGGACCTCCTTTTTCAGCTTAATGCGGCCGGTGCGGTTCGCCCGGCGCCACACGGCTGTATTCCCTCAGGACCTGCTTTGTGGTCGAGCGCCATTGATCGAGAGCCGGCGCGCCGGCTTTGGCAAAGAAGCGGTCTAGATCCGCGCGGAGAGCCTGTCTCTGTCCGCGATAATGCGCGTCGTCGAGCACGCTTCGTGTTTCGCCGGGATCGGCCTCCAGGTCGAACATCTCGCTTGGCCATTCGCTGGTCCGCTCGATATACTTCAGGTTTTCCGTACGCAGGGCGCGCGTGTATTCATATTCAAAATACAGCCGGTTGCGCCATTTTTGCTTTTGACCGTGCAAGAAACCGGCATAGCTCCGGCCGGCGCGTCTCGCGTCGGGCGGAGCCTTGGTGCCCAGATAATCGAGAATCGTGGGGAAGTAGTCGTACGATGAAACCATCGGGGAGAGGGTCTGGCCGGCCTGGATACGGCCGGGGTGGTTCCAGATCAGCGGCACCCGGATCGACTCCTCATACATATTGAAAGGCACGGTCCCATTGCCCTTGCCCCAAACCCCGTGGTGGCCACAGCAGTGGCCCTGGTCCGCCGTAAACACGATCAGAGTGTCGTCCCGAAGTCCTAGCTCCTCCAGCCGTTTGACGATCCTCCCAACGTTCCGGTCCACGCCTGTGACGAGCGCGGCGTAAGAACGCCGGGAGTCCGCGCTTTTAAAGTCCTTCTTCAATGCGGCCATCTGCCGGAAGTTCATGGGCGTATTCGGAAAGCAGGCCGGATCGAGTTCGGCGTAGGGGGCGCGATCCTGCCCGGGTTGATAGTCATACGGCATGTGAGGGGCGTCGAATGTGACCAGCAGATAGAACGGTTCGCTTTTCCCCTTGCGGCCTTCCAGAAACTCGATCGCAAAATCCGCCTCGGCATCGGTTCGAAACCCGGGAACGCGCGTGCGCTTTCCGTTCCGGAAAAACTCGGGATCCTTGTAGAAACTACCCTTGGGATATTTACCGTCAGCGAACAGAACGGTCGTGACCCAGTAACGGAAGCCGGCCTGTGGAGTATCATCCGCCCCCATGTGCCATTTCCCGGCGACCCCGGCCGCGTATCCCCCATCCGCCAGGATTTGCGAATAGGCCGGAGCGTGGAGCCAGCGTTCGAGGCCGTCTTCCGGCCGTAGATAATCCTGCACGCCGTGGTGTGAGGGCAGCATGCCGGTCAGGAACGTCATCCGGCTCGGCGAGCACACAGGCGTGCAGGCATACGCCCGCGTAAAGCGCGCTCCCTCTTCACCCAGCCGGTCCAGGTTCGGTGTGTGAACTCCGCCGCAGCCGCCCGCGCCCATCGCCCACGCGCCATGATCGTCGGTCATGAACATTACCACGTTGGTTCTTCTTGTGGCGCCCTTGCCGCCAAGATTCAGGAATGGAGCGGCTGTCGAGCCAGCCAGCAGTTGTCGCCGATTCAGCTTCATCTGGAAGCCTCCTAAAACACCACCCGCAACCCAAGCTGCACCTGCCGGTTGGGACTCCGGGTGGAAGTAATACGGCCTGCCTGCGGCAACCCGATTGTGATACTCGGGCTCCCGAAATGCACCGAGTTAGTAAGGTTGAACAGTTCGGCGCGAAATTCCACCCGCGCTCTCTCGGTGACCTGGAAGTTTCGCGCAAACACCGCGTCGAGGTTGACGAGGCCCGGCGCGCGTAACACGTAGCGGCCGGAGTTGCCATACGTGAACGCCGCCGGAATCGCAAAAGCGGCCGGGTCGAACCATCCGTCCACGTTTCTTTGATCGCGCGGGAGATTGCCGTCGCGCAGGCGATTGGGACGCAGCGGTCCCGTCGTGTTAGCCGGGTTGGTGCTCACCCCAGGAACCAGTCCCGGACCGGTAGAGGCAACAAAAATGCCGCCGAATTGCCAGCCGCCCGCCAGCGCCCGGGTAAGTCTTGCCGATGCCAGGCGATCCAACCGGGGCTCGTAAATTATGCTGGTCACCCATCGATGCCGGATGTCGATATTCGATGACGACCTCTCCGCGTTCGTGTCACGCGGGTTTTGCGGCTTCTCCGGTCCCCCGCCGGGGCCGCTGTCTTCGCCGTTCTTCGAGTTGTCGATCGAATGGCCCCACGTGTAGGATGACAGCAGCGAAAGCCCGTTAGTGAAACGCCGCTCTACTTTCGTTTGCAGGGAGTGGTAGGTCGAGTGAGCGAACGGCGAAACCAATGTAATGGCGCCGATAGCCGGAAACGGCCGCCGCGCATTGATCGCGCCGGGCCCCGGCGGCGGATCGTTGACGTCGATGAACCCCGGCAGGTACGACGAACCGGAACCAACGTAGGCGATCGAGAGCACATTGGCTCCCGGCAAGCGCCGCTGAATTCCGATATTCCACTGGTAGACTTCCGGAAGCGGGTTGCGGCCAGGCACCGCCACGGCGGCGGGATTGACGACATTTTTCGGGTCGAGGACGCCCGGCGCAAAGCCGGCGCCCAGCACCACGTTTGACACCGCCGCCGTGCTGGCCGTCGGGAAGCCCAGGCTGATCGTATACGGCGGATTCAGAGTAGGCATGGCTCCTGGAGCGGCGTACCCATAGCCTCCGTAAAAGATACCCGCAGCGGCCCGGATCACAGTCCCGGAGTTCAACTCCCAGGCAAGACCCACCCGCGGCGCAAAATTGTTGAGATCCCGGTCAGAGAACGTGCGGGAGCGGATGCCGGTTCCGGTGGCATTGACGAAGGTTCCGTAAGTGGTGCTGCGCGGATCGAGGTCGAAGTTTGTCATCCGGTCGTGGTGCTCCCAATAAGGGCTCTGCAATTCCCATCGCAGCCCGAGGTTGAGGGTCAGCTTGCGATTGAGCTTCCAATTGTCGTTCAGGAAGTAGCCATAGTAACGATTTCGGAGATCGACCCGAAACACCGTGGCCAGATTTGCGTTGTTGGTCTGGCCGAGCAGGAGATCCGCCAGCCCCGATCCGGCGCCCTGTCCGGGTACCGCCGAGGTAAACTGCCCGTTGAAGTAGAATTGCCCGCGCGCGGTCTGTGCGCCGCCGGCAAAGTTCTCGGTGAACCGTATTTCGGCTCCGAACTTCAGCGTGTGATTTCCCTTCACCCACGTGGCGTTGTCGATGAACTGCCGCACTTGGGCCACCTTCGGGTTCGGCGTAAAAGCCCGGTCTCCCAAAGGGGCGAAACCGGTGATGTTGAAGTTGGGCAGCCCGGTCAGTCCGGAGTAAGGCGGTACGCCTTTGATGCCAAATTCCTCATAGAGCGAAGCCGGAGCAAGGACCAGCATGTCCGACGAATTGAACGTATACCCGGCGCGGAATTCATTTACGAGGGAAGGCGTGAAAATGTGTGTTTCGTTGAGCACCACGGAATATGCCCGGGGTGTCTGCCGAAACGGGGTATTGCCGTTGCCGGGTAGCCCGAAAAGGCTGCTGCTCCCGGCCGTCTGCACGAAGCGGCTGTAGCGGACGAACATGTTGTCCGCGGCGGTCACGCGATGGTCGACCCGCAGGTCCGTCTGGTCCTGGTTGTCATTGTTTGCGACAGTTCCCGCATAATTGTTCACAGCGCCCGGCAGGTTCGGTTGCGGATAGAGCGCGGCCAGGCGGCGGGCGACCGGATCGAGGCGGTTATCGGGAATCGTGTTGGTCGCAAACGGCTGGCGCCGTCCGGCAACCACATTAAGCGGGTCGAAGATCGCCGTGCTTCCAAAGTTGCCACGCACCGCCGCCCCTGTTGGGACGGTCGTGATGACCGTCGAGGGAATCCGATAGCGCGTCCCCTGATAGCTGGCAAAAAAGAACGTCCGGTTCCGGATAACGGGTCCGCCCGCCGTGCCGCCGAACTGATTCTGGCGAAGCGGCGGACGCTTGGCTCCCACGCGGTTCGAGAAGAAGTTGTTGGCGTCGAGCTTATCGTTGCGGAGAAACTCGAACGCGGAGCCGTGGAATGCGTTGGTGCCGGGCTTGATCGACACACTGATGACGCCGCCCGCCGCATGCCCGAATTCCGCGCTGTAATCGGCGGTCTCTACCTTGAACTCCTGAATGGCGTCGACCGAGGGGCGAATGGCCTGGGCCGTGTTCGTGTCCACGCCCAGGATGTAGTTGTTGTTGTCGATGCCGTCGATCAAGTAGACGTTCTGGAACGTGCGGTTGCCATTGATGTTGAACCCGTCCGCGGCGCGTGAACCACCCCAGTTGGGAGTCGCTCCCGCCGTCAGCACGGCGAGTTGGCTGTAATTGCGCCCGTTCAGCGGCAGGGTGGCGACCAGCTTGTTCTCGATCACCTGCCCCAGCGAAGAGGTCTGGCTGTCGAGCGCCGCCGATTCCGCGGTGACCTGGACAGACTCGGCGACATCTCCGAGTTTGAGCATCAGATTCAGCTCCAGCCGCGATTGCACATTTACGACGACGTCGGAAACGACCGTGCGCGCGAATCCCTTGGCGGTGGTGGACACCTCATAGCGGCCCGGCGGCAACGCAGGGATGACGTAATTCCCCGATTCATTGGAGATCGCCCGGAAGATCGTGCCCGTATTCGAGTTTCGTGCCGTAACCTCGGCGCGCGGCACGGCGGCACGTGTCTGGTCTGTCACGGCGCCGCCGATAACACCGGTGTCGGTCTGCGCGAAGCCGATGCCGCCGGCTACAAGCACCAGCACTATGCAAGGTGCGACGTGATATCGAGTCATCAGATCTCTCCTCTCCTAAATAGCAAATGCCCCACAGGCTGCGGAGGGCGACGCGGGAGCCTTAAGGGGTTGGATCCAGCGGTATCCCGGTGTAGGGCCGCAGGTGATCGTGGGTGTCGATGGCAGGCCCGGCATCCAGGCGGCATTGGTGGTCCCGGCTGCTCTTTTGCCGCCTCTTCGGCCCCGAATTTGTTTTCCAACTCTGCCGGACGCCGGCAGTTTCCTCAACTCCGGATCGCGGCGAACTTCCACACGTACTGGTTCGGCGTCCGGCAGTTCGAATCGCAGGATACCCTCATCGGCGCGTAGCGAAAAGCTCACCATCCGCGGGTTCATCCAATCGGACGGAGAGAATCGAATCCGGGAACTGTCTACCGTAAGCGTGCCGGGTTCTTCTGCTCGGATCGTCACCTCTACGGATTCGAGAGGAGGCATCGCGAGTGCTATCGCGACACGTCCGGCGCCGTCCTGGGCCGCGCGCGGCCGCTCCGGCTGAACCGAGACGTGGTTCCGGTATCCAGCGGACCATTTCACGCCGCCGTGTTCGTAGGCTCCGATATCGGGCGCCTTTCCGGCGTGCCCGCCGGTGAAGCCCGGCAAGACACGCCCCCGGTCAATGAGCGGCGAGTCCGCCGCCGGGCGGAAATCGAAATTCCCGGGGTCCTCCAGCCGGAGATCTTCGCTCGTGAAGTTGTTTGCGTTGTTGGCGCCGGCGGGGAAAGGCGTGCCGTTCTGGTCGCACGTGATGGTGCGGGCGGCGTTATTGAAGATCTCGCTATGCGCGTTCTGCACCGGGAGCAGCGGGGCCTGCTTGCGAAATGGTTTGCTCGATTCGGGCATCGTATGCAGGCTGATATAGTTGCCGGTCCTCCCCGCTTCACCGATCTCGAAAACCGTGTTGTTGTAGACCTTGTTGCCGTCGCCTTTCACGAGGATGCCGTCCCGTCCGGCATCCCATACTACGTTATGGTGGACGGTAAGCTCGCGGGTCTGATCGTCGCCGCGGATCCCGAGCCCGTTGCCTGGATTGTTCCAGAACACGTTCGGCTCCGTATGGCAGCCATGGACCCAGTTGTAGCGGATGACACTTCCGGCGGCCTCCGGCTCCTGCGTGTAAACGAGCGATACGTCCTTGCACGCCAGGCCGCCATCGTAGACATGGTTATATTCGACGATCGCCGGCCCTTGAAAGCTGAGGCCGGTGTTGCCCGTGCGGAAGATCGTGTTGCGGCGCGCCATGGAAGGCGGGGAGCCGGCCGGCGTGGTCAGGCTGGCGCCCACGTAACGCAAGGAGCCGTTCCAGCAGACGTCGTGGATCAAGTTGTTCTCTAGCGTGTTTTCCGCCCCGGACATCTCGAAACCGCCCGTGGAACTGAATGCCAGGCTCGAATTCCGGATGACGTTTTGCGAACCCGTCATCACCGTTCTCACGAGCGGCGCCGGCTTCGCCTCCATATCCGTGAGTCCCCTGGCGTAGGCGGGGTAGAGCAGGTGGCAGCCGTCCACGACTCCCCGGTTACAGCGTTTGAACTGGAAGGTGGCGGCGAAGAAGTGGAAACCGCGCAACTCGCAGCCGTCGAGGCTCGCGACATCAAAAGCGAAATCACGCGCCTTCGCCTCTACCTGACGGCCAGCGGGGTTCCGGCCATCGGGAGGCCAGAAGTATAAGATGCCGGCCTGCCGGTCGAGAAAGAACTCCCCGGGCGAGTCGAGCGCTTCCAGCTTGCCCGATAGATAATACCGGTCGTCATCCCAGCCGGTCCCGGTGGGGTGGGCCGCGAAGCCGGCGAGACCGGGAAGATCCGCCGGGTACTCGAACATGGTTCCGCTCGGTTCGTACCGGAGCACCGGACGCGTCCAGGTGAAGAACTGGTGGGCGACGTTCAGGGTCGCCAGGGCGCCGGTCCAATCCACGCCCGTCTTGGCGAGTTCGGGATCGACGATTCTGCCGTGCGCGCTGCCCGCGGCGCCGCGCGCCCAACTCGACCGGTCCAGCAAATCGTCCAGACGCGCATTCGGCCACCGGGCTTCAATCATCATCCGCCCGTCCCAGAACAGTTGATCGAACTTCTGCGGCGTGTCGATTTGAAAGATGGATCCCCTGTACGGGCGCCACTCGCCGCTGATGGATTCCGTGCCGGAGAGGACCACGGTTTCGCCAGGATAGGCGGAAAAGCGCACCGGCTTTTCCGGAGTTCCGGCTTTGCGCGGCCTTACCGTTTCCCGATACACGCCCTGCCGCACCCAGCAGGTGTCGCCGGGACCCATCACGTCCGCCGCCTTCTGGATGCGCCGGAAAGGACGTTCCAGCGTGCCGGGGTTCCCGTCATTCCCGCCAGGAGCGACATAGTACTCCGCTCCCATGGCTGGGAGCAGCACGCAGCAGACTAGAATTGCTTCCCGCAAACGTACTCTAAGTGAATTGGCTGTAAACCTCATGGTGCAACCGCATGTAAACCCCATGCGGATCCGGTCGTTGGCGCCGCGCACCCGGCCGGCGAGCAGCGATGTCGTCAGGGCCGCGCCCCCGGTGCGAAGGAAGGCGCGGCGTCCGGGTTCAGTGTTATGGTTCATGGTCTCCCTCGGGACCAACTCAGAAGATAAACCTCGCCGAAAGAC
>JADLBG010000578.1 GCA_020847895.1 Bryobacterales bacterium | reverse complement strand
CCCGATCTCGAGCACCGCCTTCCCCGTGTATGGCCGTATGGTGTCCGCCATCCATTGGTTGAAATTCGCCGCGTTGGAAAACGCCTCCAGGATCTCCGGCCCTGCTTCCTTGTAGATGTCACTGCTCGGCCAGTAGCGCAGGATGACCGCCAGCGCGGCGAGCGCATCCCAAAAACCGATCTTCTTTCCCTCCGCATACGTGCGCCCGTGATAGCTGATGGGAACTTCATAGATGCGCGCTTCTCGCTTGGCGAGCTTGATGGTCAGTTCCGGCTCGATCCCAAAACGGTTGGAGCGGAGCGGAATGCTGCGCGCCAGCGAAGTGCGGAAGGCCTTGTAGCAGGTCTCCATATCCGTGAGATTCAGATCGGAGGCGAGATTGCAAATGGTGGTGAGAATGTGATTCGCCAGCGCATGCCAGAAGTAAAGGACGCGGCGTTCCCCGGCAAGCGCAAAGCGGGATCCGAAAACGGCATCCGCGCGGTCATCGAGCAGCGGCTTGAGCAGTTTTCCATACTCGCAGGGGTTGTATTCAAGATCGGCATCCTGGATCAGGGCGAACTCGCCGGAGGCGTACTCGAGAGCCGTACGGATGGAAGCGCCTTTCCCCAGATTCCGCGGGTGGCGCACCATCCGGATACAGTCATACTGCCCGGCCATCGCCGCGACGATCTCGCCTGATTCATCGGTGGACCCGTCATCCACCACGATAATCTCCCGCTCCAATCCCGCTGGCAGCGGAGCCTGCAAGACGCGATGAAGGATCGCCGCCACGAATTCTTCTTCGTTGTACAGCGGAACGAGGATGGAGAGGAGGTTCGGGGTCATTCCCCCTCTCAGCTCACTTGTGCTGGAGTTCCCAATCGTAGTGGATGCCCGGGTCGTTGTAGGCAATACGGCCCTCGTCCTTTGGATCGTAGATGCGGTTGGTGATGTAGACGAGCATCGCCGGATCGGCGCCCACCACCTTGTAGCCGTGCCCGACGCCGGGCGGAATGAGGATCTGCCAGGGCCGCAGCGCTCCCACGTACAACGTGTTGCGCCGCCCGAAGGTCGGCGATCCCAGCCGCAGATCCACCAACGCCACCTGGAACATGCCCTGCGCCGCCACCCAGAAATCTGTCTGGTGTAAATGGAAGTGGAACGCCTTGATCGTCCCGGGATAGCTCAGCGCCGCGGAAACCTGCGTCGATTCGGATGGGTAATCGGCCACCAGACCCTGCCCCATCCGCGCGATCTCGAGGAAATAGCCGCGATCATCCGGCCATAGCGGGAAAGGCTGCACGCGGACGCCCTCGATGAGGTGCCCGGAATCCGGCTTCAGAATGATATTGCCGATGCCTTTGTCATTCCGTGGAAGGCTCAACCGCAGCGAACCGTGTGATGCGAAGATTTCCTCCAAAGCCGTGCCGGCCATTCCTTTTCCTCCGGGTTTGCGATTTCCTATGATACAATTCAGCCGCAATGCAGGTCCAACGCTGGAATCAAACGGAAGTGGAACAGATGAACGGCTCCATCGGCAGGCAGGTGCTGCACGGGCAGAACATTACCGTGTCGCGGCTGATCCTGAAGAAAGGGGGAGTGGTGCCGGTGCATCATCACATCAACGAGCAGATCACCACGGTAATGGAAGGCCGGCTGATGTTCCTGATGGATGGAAAGGAAGTGGTGCTGGAGGCGGGCGAATCGCTGGTGATTCCACCGAACGTTCCCCATCGCGTGGATGTTCTCGAGGATTCCATCGCTCTCGACGTGTTTGCGCCTGTCCGCGAGGATTGGATACGCGGCGACGACGCCTACCTGCGCAAGTAAGGCAGCACTTGATCCGTGGCGAGCGACTCCATGCGCCCATGGGGGGCGCGCAGCACCTGTACATCCACCCCGCGCGGCGCCCACACCTCCGGGTCTGTGGGGCCGAAAATGGCGACGACAGGCACACCCGCTGCCGCCGCCAGGTGAGTAATGCCGGAATCATTCCCGATGTAGAGACTGGCGCCCGCCAGCCACTGTGCCAGGTCCCAAAGATTGTCGAAGCGAACTGCCCCCGGCAGATCCTCCTCGGGGCCGGCGATCCAATGGACCGGCAGGGGGGAATGCTCCGCCAATTCCTCAAATCGTTCGAACGGCCAGTTCTTCTTTGGGCTGCCGGAGAAGGGGTGAATGGCAAGGAACTTCCCGTCCCGGCGCTCTACCGGCAACCGGGGGAGCACGCCGGGGAGCGCGCCTACCTGCTGCTGATAGAAGTCCACGGCGTGCGTCCCGCCTGTGCCCGATGGGGGCAGGGCAGCATGGAAAATGACCGGCAGACCGCGCAAGGCGGAACGAAACTCCGGCCGGTTGGCGCCGTACCAGGAGACGATGGAGTCGAACGCGGCAAGCCGCTCCAACACCTTCCCGCCCGGCGCCGGATGGTCAATCCCCGTGTCATAAAGGGAAATCGCCGCGTCCGCGAATCGCGCCAGCGGCGCATTGACGGCTGTGGTCCAAAGTTCGGTGTAATCCGTCCGCAGGTGCTCGAGCGCGGGCAGGGAGACGATAAAATCGCCAATCGCTCCAGGGCGGATCAACAGTCTTCGCACTAGTTGACGATATCCACCGGCAGTTTCACCTCCAGTGTCTTCGGAGGAAAGCACTCCTTGTTGCT
>JADLBG010000577.1 GCA_020847895.1 Bryobacterales bacterium | reverse complement strand
GGAAAAGGAAGTAGCGAAACAGCGGCTGGCGAACCTGATGGAGGAATGCCCGCGCATCCGGCGGTACATCGAAGAGAATGTGAAGCTGTTCAACGGGGCTCCGGGGCAGAGCAAGTCATTTGACTTGTTGCATGGGTTATTGGAGCTTCAGGCATACCGGCTGTCGTTCTGGCGAACGGCGATGCACGAAATCAACTACCGGCGGTTTTTCGACATCAACGAACTGGCGGGAATCCGGATGGAGGAGCCGGAGGTATTCGCACAGGCGCATGCGCTGATCCGCGGTCTGGCGAAGGAGGGCCTGGTGAACGGGATCCGCCTGGACCATGTGGACGGGTTGTTTGACCCGCACGGATACTTCGAGAAGCTGACGGAGATGTTCGGGCCGGACAGGCGGATCTATGTGGTGGCGGAGAAGATACTTTGCGAAGGAGAGGCTCTGCCGCCGGAATGGAGCGTGCACGGGACGACGGGCTACGATTTTCTGAACGATTTGAACGGGCTGTTTGCCGATGCCGGGCGGGTGCATGATTTCCGCAAACTGTATGAGCGATTCACGGGACGGGAGGATTGGTTTCCGGAGGTTGTGTACGCGAGCAAGAAGCTGATCATCTCGACTTCGATGGCGAGCGAGTTGAACGTGCTGGCGCACGAGTTGAACAGGATTTCGGAGAGCCACCGGAGGTTTCGCGATTTCACGCTGGACAGCTTACAGGAGGCATTGCGGGAGATTGTGGCGTGCTTTCCGGTGTACAGAACCTATTTCACGCCGCGGGGGTGGACGGAGCTTGACGAGAGATCGATAGATGCGGCGGTAAGCGAGGCACTGCGGCGGAATCCGGCGATGGAGCCTTCGATCTTCCACTTTGTTCGGGCGATGCTGCTGCCGGTGAAGAGCGCGGAGGTCCGGCAGGAGGAATACGAGCGGCGGGTGAGGTTCGCGATGAAGTTCCAGCAGTACACTGGGCCGGTGCAGGCGAAGGCAATGGAGGACACGGCATTTTACCGGTACGGGCCGCTGGTGTCGTTGAACGAAGTGGGCGGGGACCCGGGCATGTTCGGCCGGTCAGCGGAGCGTTTCCATGATTTGAACCGGAAGCGGCTGCATTGCCGGCCGCTGAGCATGTTGTGCACATCGACGCACGACACCAAGCGGGGGGAGGACGCGCGGGCACGGATCAACGCGCTTTCGGAGATTCCGGGGCAGTGGCGGGCGATGATCTCGAGGTGGGCGCGGGCGAATGCTTCGGCGCGAACGATGGTGGGGGGAAAGTCCGCGCCGGACCGCGGGGACGAGTATCTGTTCTATCAGGCACTGCTGGGGGCGTGGCCGGCGGGTCTGAACGGGCCGCCGCCGGCGGAGTTCGTGGAACGTATGCGCGGTTATATGCGAAAGGCGGTGAAGGAAGAGAAGGTGCACACGAGTTGGATCAATCCATCGGAGGAGTATGACGCGGCGGTGTCGCGGTTCGTGGAGCACGCGCTGACGGGAAAGAATTCGCGCTCGTTCCTGCCGCTGTTCCTGCCGTTCCAGCAGAGGATTGCCCGGCTGGGGGTGATGAACTCGCTTTCGCAATTGATATTGAAAATCGGGTCGCCGGGGGTGCCGGATTTTTATCAGGGGGCGGAGTTGTGGGACCTGAGCCTGGTGGACCCGGACAACCGGCGGGCGGTGGACTTCGATCAGCGGGCGAGTTATTTGGAGGAGATGGAAGCGATGCTGGAGGGCTGTGGCGGAGCGCAGAGGGCTTATGTGCGCGGGCTGCTGGAGCATTGGGAGGACGGGCGGATCAAGCTGTTTGTGACGGCGGCGGGATTGCGGCTGAGGAGGAGGCTGAGGGAGGTATTTCTGGAGGGGGCGTATATTCCGCTGACGGTGGGCGGCGCGGGAGCGGGGCATTTGATTGCTTTCGGGCGGCGGAAAGGGGCGGAGGCGGTGATTGTGATGGCGGGGAGGCTGTTCGCTTCCTTGTGCGGCAACGGCTCGATGAATGGAGAAAGCTGGCGGGATACTGTGATGCGGATGCCCAGGGAACCGGGCGGCGGCGCCTACCGGAATGTTCTGACGGGGGAGGACGTGGAGGTGGAGGAGCAGGATGGGGAGGGTGTGATGCGGGTTGCGGGCGCACTGAGCCATATGCCGGCGACGATTCTTTACCGTAGCGCGGAGGGGCAAGGCTGATGGCGAAGCGGACGGGGAGCGCGTCGGATCCGTTGTGGTTCAAGGACGCCATCATTTATGAGCTGCACGTAAAGGCGTTCTTCGACGGCAATAATGACGGGATCGGGGACTTCGGAGGACTGCTGGAGAAGCTCGACTACCTGCAAGAGTTGGGGGTGACGTGCCTTTGGCTGCTGCCGTTTTTCCCTTCGCCGCTGCGCGATGACGGGTATGACATTGCGGACTATCTGAGCATCCATCCGAGCTATGGGAGCATGGAGGATTTCCGGGCGTTTCTGGATGCGGCGCATGACCGGGGGCTACAGGTGATGGTGGAGCTGGTGATCAACCACACGTCGGATCAGCACCCGTGGTTTCAGGCTGCGCGAAATGCGCCGCCGGGCTCGCCGGAGCGGGAGTTTTACGTCTGGAGCGATACCGATCAGAAGTATAAAGACGCGCGGATTATTTTCACGGATACGGAGAAAGGGAACTGGACGTGGGATCCGGTGGCGAAGGCGTACTTCTGGCACCGGTTTTTTTCGCATCAGCCGGATTTGAATTTCGATAATCCAGCGGTGATCGACGAAGTGTTGAAGGCGATGCGCTTCTGGCTGGATATGGGGGTGGACGGACTGCGGCTGGACGCGATTCCGTACCTGGTGGAGCGGGAGGGAACAAATTGCGAGAACCTGCCGGAGACGCACGCGGTGATCCGGCGGATTCGCGAGGAGATGGACACGAACTATGAAGGGCGGATGATTCTGGCGGAGGCGAACCAATGGCCCAGCGACGTGCTTCCGTATTTCGGCAACGGGGATGAGTGCCACATGGCGTTTCACTTTCCGCTGATGCCGCGGATCTTCATGGCGCTGCGGCTGGAAGACCGGATGCCGATTACGGACATCATGGGGCAGACGCCGGATATTCCGGAGACGTGCCAGTGGGGGATTTTCCTGCGGAATCACGATGAATTGACGCTGGAGATGGTGAGCGACGAAGAGCGGGACTATATGTACCTGGCCTACAGCGCCGATCCGCGGATGCGGATCAACATCGGGATCCGGCGGCGGCTGGCTCCGCTGATGGACAACAACCGGCGGCGGATCGAACTGCTCAACAGCCTGCTGTTTTCGTTTCCGGGCACGCCGATTCTGTATTACGGCGATGAGATGGGGATGGGGGACAACATTTATCTTGGGGATCGCAACGGCGTGCGGACGCCGATGCAATGGAACGGCGACCGCAACGGGGGATTTTCGCGGGCGAATCCGGCGAAGCTGTACAGCCCGCCGGTGATGGATCCGGTCTACGGATATGAAGCGGTGAACGTGGAGGCGCAGCAGAGCGATCCATCGTCGCTGCTGCACTGGATGCGGAACATGATCGCGCTGAGGAAGCTGTTCCGGGTGTTTGGACGGGGGACGATGGAGTTTCTGCATCCTTCGAACCGGAAGG
>JADLBG010000576.1 GCA_020847895.1 Bryobacterales bacterium | reverse complement strand
TGGGCGGCGGCACCGTGCATTACACCGCCAACTTCTGGCGCTTCCATGAAGTGGACTTCGAAGAGCGGACCCGCTGGGGCAGCGTCGCCGGCGCCGCGCTCGAGGACTGGCCCATCCGCTACGCCGATCTCGAACCTTACTACACGAAGGCCGAACAGGAACTCGGCGTCTCCGGGCTTGCGGGATCGAATCCATTCGATGCGCGCCGCTCGGCCCCTTACCCGCTGCCGCCGCTTTCCGTGAAGGCCTCCGGCAAGGTCTTCGAAGCGGCAACGAAAAAGCTCGGGCTCCATCCGTTCCCCGCGCCCATGTCGATCCTCTCCCGGCCCTACCGAGGCCGGGCGGCGTGCGTGCAGTGCCCTTATTGCAAGGGATTCGGCTGCGAAGTGCGCGCGAAATCGAGTTCGCTCGCCACCGTCATTCCCATGGCGGAGCAGACCGGACGCTGCGAAATCCGCACCGGCTGCCGCGTCCGCAAGATCGAGTTGGGCAAAGACGACCGGGTCACCGGCGCCGTCTATTTCGATTCGCGCGGGAAGGAAGTGCTGCAAAAGGCGCGCGCCGTGGCGCTCTGCGCCAATGGCGCCGAGTCGCCGCGCCTGTTGCTGCTTTCCAAGTCGAATCGCTTCCCGCGGGGACTCGCGAATTCGAGCGGCATGGTGGGCCGCTGTTTCATGGTGGATACGGGCGTCAGCGCGCAAGGTCTGTTCGATCAGGAGTTGCGCGACTACCGCGGCGTGAACGTTTCGCGCGTGATCCACGATTATTACGATTCCGACCCGCGCCGCGGCTTTTACGGCGGCGGCGGGATCGATGCGCGCTTCGACTGGCTGCCTATCCAGTTCGCGCTCGGCGGGCTCCCCCACGACGTTCCCAAGTGGGGGGAAGAATTCAAAGCGGCGCTCGCGCACTATTATCCGCACACTATGCGCCTGCTTGCGCATTCCACCTGCCTGCCTGTGGAGACCAACAGCATCAGCCTCGATCCCAAGCTGAAAGATGCCTGGGGACTCCCCGCTCTCCGCATGACGTTTAAGAACCATGGGGACGACCTGAGCATCCTGCGCTTTCTCCAAGCGCGCTGCAAGGAGATCCTCGAAGCCTGCGGCGCAAAGAAGATCTGGTCGGACCCGGTGAAGGACTTCACGATCACCGGCCATCTGATGGGGACTTGCCGCATGGGCAACGATCCAAATAAATCCGTGGTGGACCGCAATCATCGCGCCCATGAGTTGAAGAACCTGTTCGTAGTGGACGGCAGCAGTTTCGTCACCTCGGCGCGGCAGCAGCCGACATGCACCATCCACACGCTGGCCTACCGCGCCGCGGACGGCATCATCCAGTCGGCAAAGCGCGGCGAGTTGTAGGCTCTCTCAGGGCTTGCGCGCGCCCGCTCGGTAGAAGTGGTAGGTGAGATTCCACTTCGCTTCCTCTCCCGGCGCGATGTCGTAATCGACGAATGCCTCGGGGCACAGTGTCGTCTTGACGGACCACAGGTAGACGCGCGAGAGCGGCTTGTCTCCCGTGACGCGCACGCCCGCTCCGGTTTTGCGGTTTTCCACGGTGATGTCGAAGTCGCGCGCCGAATCTCCGAAACCCTGAATGGCGGTGCCGGCCACATCCCCGTTGCCGAGCACCTTCAGATACTCGATCCGCCGCCCGCGCGCTTCGGCCAGTGGCGATTGGAAGCGCACGCCCCGCAATTCAAATGGAAAGCCGATGGAGAAATCCGGCCCTACCGGCTGGTGATCGATGACGAAGAAGTTGTGGTTGTAGACGTTCCCGCGAATGGCCTTCGTTCCCTTGTTGCGCAGCGCGTGCTCCAGCGCCATCTTCGGCTCGCCCTTGAGCAGGCGCACGGTCTTCCGGTAGGTATAGGCATACCCGGCGGACGGGTCGCGAAGCTCCTGCGTGAACTCGATCCAGTCCGGGCCTTTCTTGACGCTCCACTTGCCGGAGTCTACGATCTCGTAACGGCGGAACGCGTCATAGCGCGGCTCTTCGGATTTGCGCAGAACCCCGACGCCGATCTTGACGAAGGTACCGCCGGCCTTTGCTTCGGAATAGCCCAACGCGGAGCGTTCGCTGTTGCCGAACTCTTCGGCCGGGCCGCTCACGGCGCTGATGGGACCCGCATAAACACCGTTTTTCAAATCGACATCGCGGATATTCGGATCGAATTTTTCATAAAAAGGCTCGAAGTAGACGTGTCCCTGGCTTTCGAGGCGGAAGATGATGCCGGACCAGTCAAACCGCGTCCCGCGATAGTAGCCCTTCTTCGCATCGGGCAGGTTCAGGGTGGCCTTCACCAGGCCGTTCGAGATCTGGGCCTGTGGATAATCAGCAGCGCTCAAGGCGGCCGCCATCGCAAACACAACCAGTCTTTTCACAAACGGATCCTCTCAGTAACCCGGCACGCCTGCCCGCCGGTAGGCCGTCCGGACACGTTCGAACTCTTCTTCCGCCTCGAGCAATCCCAGAGACCGCACCATCTGCCGCACCGGCGTCCGCGGATCGTTGGACCAGAAGATGCCGCAATCCTCGTCTTCGTAGTAGCGGAATCCGGCCCTGTCGCCGAACGCCTCCCACATCGCGCGGCCGTTCTTCAGCTTCGAACTCCA
>JADLBG010000575.1 GCA_020847895.1 Bryobacterales bacterium | reverse complement strand
GGAGCGCGCCCAATTCGAGAAAACCGATCTTGACCCGTTTCAACTTCTCCACCAGCAATCCGAAGTGGCGGAACATGAGCTTGATCTGGTTCTGCCGTCCTTCTATCAGCTTCACTTCGTACCACGGGTTTTGTCCGCGCTGCAGCAGCCGGAGTTCCGCCGGCGCCGTGGCGCGGCCATGGATCGGCACGCCCGTGCGGAACATGTTCTCCTGTTCCGGAGTCAGCATGCCTTTCACTTTCACCACGTAAACCTTTTGCACCTGGCTCTTGGTGTGGGTGATCAGGTTGGCGAAGTCACCGTCGTTGGTGAGCAGCAGCAGGCCCTCGCTATCGTAATCGAGACGGCCTACCGGATAGACTCGCTCCTTCACTCCATGGATCAGGTCCATGACAGTCTTACGGCCCTCGGGGTCGGTCAGCGTCGTCACGCATCCTTTGGGCTTGTGAAGCATGAGATAAACGTGATGGCGAGCCGGATGGACCAGCTTCCCTTTCACCTTGATGTGATCCACCGCCAGGTCAGCTTTCGAACCCAGTTCGGTCACCACCTGCCCGTTCACGGTAACCAGGCCCTGCAGAATCAACTCCTCCGCCTTACGCCGGCTGGTCACTCCGGCGCCGGACAGAATTTTCTGGATACGTTCGAGTGCCATTTATTCCGCTTCGGTTGGGGACGCTTCCACGGGCGGTTCCGCGGGTGGCGCCTCTCCCGCCGCTGGGCTTGCAGCCGCGGCGGCAGACGGCTCCTGAGGAGCCTCCTCCACATCACTGAACGCCAGACGCCGCAGTTCCTCAAATTCCTTGAGAGTCGGCAATTCGGCAAGATCCTTCAATCCGAACTGAAGCAGGAAGTCCTTGGTTGTTTTGTAGAGAACGGGCTTGCCTACCACCTGCTTGCGCCCCGCGGGGACAATCAGCTTCCGGTCAAGCAGCGTCTTCAAAACGCTGGCGCCTTGCACGCCGCGGATTTCCATGATCTCCGGCGATGTGATGGGCTGCTTGTAAGCAATGACGGCCAGAGTCTCGAGCGCCGCCATCGACAACTTCAGCGGCGGCTTCAGGCGCTTGACAAAGGCGCGAACGGCATCGTGATGCTCCGGCTTGGTGCCCATCTTGTAGCCGCCGGCCACCTCACGAATACTGATGCCTCGTTCCGGCCGCGCATGGCCGGCGATCAGTTGCTCCAGAGCCGCCGCAATGCGCTCCTTGGGCTGCTCCAGGGCCGCCGCGATCTGCTCTAACGTCAGCGGCTCCTCGGTCACATAGATAACCGCTTCCACAACCGCCCGCAGGTCTGCTTCCGCCATGCTCTCGGCGGAGGGCTGCTCCTCCGAACTGGCTTCAAGAAATTGGGCCGCATCCTCCACGGGATCAGCTTCCGGCGCAGCGTCGCCGCCCGGTTGCTGTTCGTCCTGTTCCTGCTCCGGCTGCGTCTGCCGCGCCTCAGCCGCTTCCACAGGTTCGATTGTTGCGGGAGCGGTCTCGGTACCGGCTTCTACCGGCTCTTCTTGCATGGGCAATTCACTCGGATTCATCACTACTCGCGTCGAACTTCCTACTTGGATTCGTCCGGGAGCTTATCGAGCGACTCAGGGCCGAGAAACGCTTCCTCCACGGGCCGCTCCTTGGAGATGTCGATGTCACCGTACAGTTCACTTTGCTGCAACGTGATCGTCTGACGCTTCACCAGTTCCAGGAGGGCCAGAAACAGGCAGATAATGGCGCGGCGGCTGCGCTGCGACTCGAACAATTGACGCGTCGAGAGGCGATGCCCCTTGGGCTTGTCGTCGAGCATTGTCTTCATGTACTGGATCATGTCCGGCACCGTGACGTCTTCCTTTTCAATCTGGTAGACAGGACGGTTCTTCGCCCGTTCCAGTACTTCCTGGAAGACCTTCACCAGATCGAACAGAGTCACATCCAGACCCGGGTCCTCGTCAGCCGCCTGGAACTGGCTGATTTGAGGGTTCGACCAGACTGCTTCTTCAATCATCCGCTTCTGTTGCAGCATCTCCGCGGCGTTCTTGAACCGCTCATGCTCCAGCAGGCGGTCCACCAGATCCTTGCGAGGATCTTCTTCGGGGGAGATCTTCTCCAACTCCGGATCCCGCGGCAGAAGAGTCTTGCTCTTGATATGGATGAGAGTTGCCGCCATGAAAATGAACTCCGCCCCCAACTCGATGTCGAGCGCGGCGGCCTGTTCCATATACTCCAGGTATTGCTGTGTGATCTGGGCGATCGGGATGTCGTAGATATTGATCTGCTGCTTGCGGATCAGATCTAACAACAGGTCGAGCGGCCCTTCATATTGCTGGAGTCGAAAGTTCAACGGCGACGAAGACACTTCTATCCAACATAGCACGCAGCGCGATGTCCGCTCCGGCGCGTTGAACGCCCTATGAAATTGCGCTATGGAAGGCGCAGGGTATGGATCGCGCCCCCGCCTTCCCACGCCGCCAATACTGCCCCGTCCGCAAGCGCCACGAGATTCGCGAACCCTCCTGCGCCGGCCGCGCGCGGCGCGGCGTCGCGTGGAGTCTTCACCCACACGGACCCTTCCTTGGTCCAGGCGAGATATACCCCGTCCTTTCCGCGCGCTATGGCCACGTCCTTCCCGGACCCTAAACTCTGTTCCGGCCGGCCGGGCTCCAGCAGGAAAATCTCCTCGCCGCGCCGCCAAGCCGAAGTCACTGCGCCTTCATTCGAGACCACGAAGCCGCCGCCGTCCATTGGACACGCGTTGATCTTCCACGTTCCGCCGCCCAGTTTGCGCGCGGTCTCGAAATGGATTCCGTCTGCGGAACGAGTCATGTATAAATCGCGCGAGCCGTCCACGGCATTCCGCCACATCACCCGGATCCCGCTGCCGTCGAATGCCAGGGAAGGGTGGCAGCACTGGCAAATCGTGCCATCGGGCGATGAGTACACCAGCACGTTCTTCGACCACGTAAGCCCGCCGTCTTTCGACAGCGCCCCATAGAGTTGCGTTCCTTTGGCGCGCAAATCGAGCCAGACCGCGAAGAGTGTGCCGTCCGGTCCGGCCGCGATGGCATGCAGACCCTCACGAGCCGCCCCCGGCACATCGTTGATCACGCCGGCGCGGGTCCATGCCGCGCCGTTTCCCGATGATCGCCACACTGTCAGATCGCCGTTTTCCGGCAGGCCATGTGCGTGAGGCCCCGGCGCAACTGAGCGCCCCGCCACGGCAGTGATCACCAGGGAATCGCGCAGAATTACCAGCCTCGGCCCGCGATGCCGCCCCAATGCCAAAGCACCCACGGTATCCACCTTCACGGGGACATCGAACGAACGCCCTCCATCCGGCGAGGAGGCGAAGTAGATGGAGGAACCCGCTCCATACGTCATCGCCACCATCCCGGGCGATGCAGCCGGTTGCGGCTGACGCGGAGGAACGCCATCCTGCGCCGGTTGGATACTGATTGCAAACAGCAGGAAAGGAATCATCACCGCTCCTTTAGAATCGCAGCCGTAAGGCGAACTGCATCGATCTTGGATCATTCACCGCCGTCACCCGTCCGAAACCGGCTGACGGCGCCGATGGGTAGGCGCCGGACCCGAACACCCCATTCCTGGTCAGGTTGTTCCGATGGTTCAGCGCGTTGAAGGTCTCGGCCATTAATTCCATCTTCAGATGTTCCGTCAGGGGAAACACCCGGCTGGTCCGCAGGCTCACACCGAAAAAGTTCGATCCGGTCCCGGCGTTTCGCTGTAAGTATTCGCCGTCCACCAGGGGGCGCGCCGCTGTTCCCTGGATGGTCGTCGAGCCGGTGGTGATATTCAATGGAAGCGCGGAATAGTATTGCAGCATTCCACTCAATTGGAACCCGAAGCTCAGCTTCTGCCATGACGTCCGCGCGGGCCGCATGGGCGAATTGAGGGCTCCGTCGAACACCACGCGATGGCGCTGGTCATCGTCGGACCGTCCGTAATCGCGCCAGATGTTGTAAGGATCAATCGGCGAGCTGAAGAAGAACTCCCCTACGTTGTTCATCGCTTTCGAGAGCGCATACGAGATCCGGAAACTCCCAAATCTGACCGGGCGCTGCTGATAGGAAACATGCAGCCCGTTATAGAGCGAATCGGCTTGCGAGCGGTACTGGTTGTTATTCGCATAGTTCGGATTCGGCCTGCAGCCGTTGTTTCCGCCCGCCGCCACGCAGGTTGGCGCATTCTGATTCATCGATACGATCAGGTGGAGTCCGCGCAAGTGCTCGTAGCCCACGCTCAACGTCCCGCGTTGCCCAATCTGGTGCTCCACTTCGACGTTCCCCTGCGTCGAATAGGCATTCTGCATCCGTCGATCCATCGTCGAATAATTCATCAGCGCCCCCGAGGGGAGAGCGGGGAGAATATTCGGGAACACAGGTGCGCCCGTCTGCGCCGGCGACAAGTTGACACTCACCTGGCTCGCGCTTGTCAGTGTAGTCGTGTTGTTGCTCGAGAGCAGCGCGTTGGCCAATGCGCGCAGCGGAACCCGGTCATAGAATAATCCGAAACCGCCGCGCACCACCGTGCGCCGCGAAGCGAAGGGCGTCCAGGCAAATCCGGCCCGCGGCGATACGTTGTTCGTATCCGTTTCTATGGTGTCCAGAAATTGCAGGTCGTACCGGATGCCCGCATTCAGCGTCAATGACGGCGCGGCCTTCCATTCATCCTGCGCGAAGAAGCCAATATTCGGATTCGTCTGCCCCGCCACGGTATTGCCGAACGTCTGCGTGTAGCCCGCATTATTGTAGAGCCCCAGCCGGAAATTCGCGAGCGAGGAGAAGGAGTAGCTTCCTTTCACCGTGCGCGGAAACGTGATGGTTGTGTCATTGTACAGGAGGTTCACCCCCATGCGGATTGCGTGCCCGCCCACCTGGTGCGAGAGGTTGTCCGCTATCTCATACAGATTGTTCATGCGCCCCGCCGGCGACCCGGAGAGCCGTCCGAAAGCCGCTACTCCGGCAATGCTCACCGAAGGACCGGCAGGGTCGCTGGGCAGTGCGAGCAGGTTGCCGCGCGTGATTTGGCCCCTTGTTTCATTCACTGTCCGGGGCGACAGCGTAAGTATGTTACTCACGGCGATGGTTTCATCCGTGCTGTCTAATCCAGCCGACGCCGTGACTGCATTCAAGCCTCCGACGCCGCGCGAGTTGCCGCTGTTGGCGTCATACAGGCTGTAGCGCACCGCAAGTTGATCGCGCGTGGTAAGAGAATGGTCGACTTTCGCAAGCAGGTTCGTGAGATGAACGGGATTCGGGTAGATGCCGGTCGAAATACGCTGTCCTTGAAAGCCGATCGCATCCAACCGCGAGTTGATGGCAGCCGCGTTGGCGGGCGATATACTGACCAGGCCGCTCTGATTCAAGTCCCGGCGTTCGAAATTCCCAAAATAGAAGGTGCGGTCCCGCGCCATGGGTCCGCCCAGGCTCGCTCCATATTGGGCTTGTGTCATCGGAAGAGTGTCGTTCGACAGCGGGGTAGCGGCATTGAAGCGCTGGTTGCGGAAGTAGCCGTAGAGATCGCCATGCACGGTGTTGGTTCCGCTCTTGGTAACCACGTTCACAAAGCCTCCCAGCGCCCGGCCGAATTCGGCTTGCCCGCCGGAAGTCACCACCTGGAGTTCCTGCACGGTGTCAAGGCCGTAGAAGACCCCGCTCAAGCCTGCCGCGTCATCGTTCGCCGAAAGGCCATCCACGATGAAGTTGTTCGAAAAGTTTCTCTGGCTGCCGATCGAGATACCCTGTCCGGGCACTGCCGACGTCTCCGCAAAGAGTTGATTGCTTCCCGTGTTGGTGGGCGATACTCCGGGAATCAGGAGAGCCAGATCGAGAAAGCTGCGTCCATTGAGAGGAAGAATGCGAATCTCGTGCTCCACAACACTGCCGGCAATCTGGCTGCGCGCCGCCTCCAGTACCGTGGCTTCACCACTCACGTTGACGCTGGTTCTCTGGTCGCCTACCGTTAACCGAACGCTGAGGTCGTAGGCGCCCCCGGCGCTCAACCGCAACCCTTGCGCCATGTCGATGAAGCCCGACTTGCGCACGGTGACATGATATGGCCCGGCCTTCAGGTACGAAAAGCGGAAACGCCCCTCGCCATCAGTTGAGGTGGCGCCTGTGAAATTCGTCTCCGTCTGCCTCGCTGTTACAATTGCCCCTTGAACAACCGCGCCCGAGGCATCCATCACCCGGCCGCTGATGCTCGCGTGGTATATCGCTTCCTGTGCGCTCGCCGCGCCGGCGAGCAGTCCCAGAAATGCCCAGATAGTAAACATCTCCCCTCCGGCAATATCCCTCCTCCCACGCCGCTCTGCGCCACATGGGAGGTGAAGTCAAAATGAACGTGAAGGATATTCAGGAGATGGAAGGAGGACCGCGCTTCTGGCATGACCGGCCCAGAGAGATCCGGTATCCGGCTTCCGTCTGCTCCACCTTGGTGGTCAAACCGGAAACAAGAGTGATAACGGCGCCTACGGGAGTGAATGTCCCTGTCTTGGCTGCCGTCGATGG
>JADLBG010000574.1 GCA_020847895.1 Bryobacterales bacterium | reverse complement strand
GCAGCGAAGACGGGGAATTTGAACTGATTCTGGGCAACAAACAGTTGCTCAGCGTCTTTTTCATCGTAGTCGTACTGCTCGGCGTGTTTTTCACGATGGGCTACATCGTGGGTAAGAATTCCGTGCCGTCGGACATCGCCAGACGTGAGCCGATTGTTGTCGATCCGGGGGCAGCGCCCAACAAAGAACCGCCTCCGGGGCTTGTCGTCGAATCGAAGCAACAACCGTC
The DNA here is from genome assembly GCA_020847895.1 of Bryobacterales bacterium. GTDB lineage: Bacteria > Acidobacteriota > Terriglobia > Bryobacterales > Bryobacteraceae > CADEFT01. The sequence continues at coordinate 13,061 of JADLBG010000574.1, read as the reverse complement.
CGAGGAGAAGAAGCCGTCGGCCATGGAGCCCCCTCCGGCTCGGCCCGAGCCCGCAAAACCCGTAGAAAAACCAGTCGAACCCAAGGTGGAAGCGAAGAAGGAGCCGCCCAGGAAGGCCCCTCCCGTGGAGCAGCCTCCCGCCGAGGCGCCGCCTCCGCCAAAGAAACCTTCGCTGTCCACCACCGGCGAGCCCGCTCCGGGCCAGCAGTTCCTCCAGGTGGTGGCTTCCACCCGGCCCGATTGCGAAATCATTGTCGATGTTCTGAAACGAAAAGGGTTTCAGGCGATCATCGTCCCCATTCCCAATGGCACGCTCTACCGCGTCCTGGTGGGCCCCCTTGCTGATACCGCCAACGTGAACAAGACCCGCGCCGGCCTCGAGGCGGCGGGCTTCCAGAAGCCCTACCTGCGGAAGTATTAGTGCCCGGCCCCTTTGTTCAGATTCAGCCTGCTCCCGGCCCGAGGCTGCCTGAATGGCTGCGAAGGGGGACGACACACTTCGAATCCGTCACCAATCTAAAGCGCGATCTGCGCAAGCATAGCCTGCATACGGTGTGCGAATCCGCCCGCTGCCCGAACATTCACGAATGCTTTCACAGAGGCGCGGCCACCTTCATGATTCTCGGTAATCTCTGCACCCGGGGATGCGGCTTCTGTTCCGTTCCCAAAGGATCTCCCGAAAAGCGCGAGTTCACCATCGATCCGGAGGAACCGGCCGGCGTTGCCCGCATGGCCGCTCAGATGCGCCTCCGCTATGTCGTCATCACCTCCGTTAATCGCGATGATCTGCCGGATGGCGGCTCGAATCATTTCGCGCGGACTGTCCGCGAGGTGCGCGCGGCCCTTCCCCAAGCTCGCGTGGAAGTGCTCACCCCCGATTTTTGCGGCAACATGGAGGCCGTGGAACGTGTCTTGCAGGCCGGCCCCCACGTGTTCAACCACAACATGGAGACTGTGCCGCGGCTCTACCGCCGGGTGCGCCCTCAAGCTAACTACAGGCAGTCGCTCGATGTCCTCGCCTTCGCGCGAAAAGCAAGGCCGGAGGTTCTCACCAAGTCCGGTTTCATGGCCGGACTGGGCGAACGTCCCGAGGAAGTCCACCAGCTTCTCCGCGATCTGCGGGAAGTCCACGTCGATGCCGCCACCATCGGGCAATACCTCCAGCCCACTCGCCGCAATCTGCCCGTGGCCGAGTATGTCACTCCTCAGCAATTCGATGCCTACCGCGACTACGGGCTCTCCATTGGTTTCCGCATGGTCTTCGCCGGACCCTTTGTGCGCAGTTCCTACATGGCCGACCTGGTGAACGAAAAGGCGTCGCGCGATTGAAGCCCTTCGCTCTTGCCCTGCTCAGCGCCATCCTCGCGATCGCTACCTTTCCCTCGGTGGGCTTATCATGGCTTGCTCCCTTTTGCTTCGTCCCCTTTCTCCTCGCTACCGCCTGGGAGCCTGATCCCAAGCGCAGAGTGCTGTGCGGCTGGGCGGCCGGGATTGTTTACTGGGCCGGCGTCTGCTATTGGATCCGTTTCGTCCTCGAACAATACGGCGGCATGAGCCTGCCGCTCGTTTGGCTTGCTTTCGGTCTTTTTTGCATTCTCAAGGCTCTGAATTGGGCTGCTTTCAGCTATCTTGCGGGGCTGCTCATCCACACCCGTTGGGCCATCCTTACCATCGCCGCTCTCTGGACGGGACTGGAGCGCATCTATGGACCGTTCGGCTTTGCCTGGTTTGCCCTTGGGAACGCGGGAATCGACATGTCTATTCCGATGCGGCTTGCTCCGATTACCGGTGTCTACGGGCTGTCTTTCGTCTTCTTCATGATCAACGCCGCCGCCACGCTTCTCATTCTCCGCCGCCCCCGCCTCCACTTTGCGCCGCTACTCCTGCTTCCGCTGTTGCTCCTGCTTCCGGATCTCCCCCCTTACGAGGAAGGGACGCACACCGCCGTCACCGTCCAGCCGAATATCGAGGAACGCGAGGATTGGACTGCCGCCATGTTTGAGAGCACTCTCCGGCGTGAAGTCCAGTTGACCCTCGATGTCGCGGCGAACGCCAGTCCCCGGCCCGATATGGTGCTCTGGCCGGAAGTCCCTGCGCCCTACTACTACGAAACGGATCCCTTCTTCCGGGAGCAGGTCACAAGAATCGCTAGAGACGTGCGTGCTGACTTTCTCTTCGGCGCCGTTGCCCACACCCCGCGGGGAGCCCCATTGAACTCCGTTTTTCAGCTAGGCCCTGACGGCGGCTTCGTGGCTCGCTATGACAAGATCAACCTGGTCCCCTTCGGGGAATATGTCCCGCCCCTCTTCAACTGGATCCAGAAGATCTCCTCCGAGGCCGGGAGCTTCGCGCCGGGAACCAATCTTCGCCCGCTTCCGCTCACCATGGGGAAAGCAGGCGTCTTTATCTGCTATGAATCCGTGTTCCCGCATTTTGTTCGCCAGTTCGTGGCGGAAGGCGCGGGCGTGCTCGTCAATCTCTCCAATGACGGCTATTTCGGACATAGCGCGGCCCGCGAGCAGCATCTTCTGATTGCGAGAATGCGCGCCGTGGAAAACGGCCGCTGGCTGATACGCGCCACCAATGACGGAATCACCGCGGCCATTGACCCCGCCGGGCGTATCACCCGGCGGCTGAATCCCTATGCGCAGGCCGCTGCGCGGATGCGTTTTTCCTGGCGCAAGGAAGAGACGCCGTATACGCTGTATGGGGATTGGTTTGTGTGGAGTTGTCTCGCGGCCGGATTGCTTGCCTGCGCTGTCGAACCGCGCCGCTATTTCCTGTTACGCCCGATCTCGTAGACGTAGATGTGGTGCATCCGCCGGTATGCCGGGACGTCTTCCACCAGAACCGGCTTCCAGCCGCGGATTTCGAAATCATGCGACACCACCCGCGCCCCTGGCTTCAGATACTTTTCCAGGTTCGGCCGCAACTTCGCGTTCGATTCCGTGAGCAGGTAGAGCGTCACCACATCGGCCTTGCTCAGATCCACGTCGAGCAGGTTCCCTTCAATTACGGAGGCGGAATCCTGCAAGCCGTTCAGCTTGATCAAATCCCTGGCCAACTGTACCAGCTTGGGCGAGAGTTCCACACCCACCGCCTTTGCTCTGTACTTCTGTGCGGCCGTGATCAGAACGCGCCCGTCTCCGCCACCGAGATCGTACACCGTCTCGCCCTGCTTCAACTGCGCCGCATCCAGCATACGATCCACGATGTTCTGCGGAGAAGGCACATATGGGGCGAGCGATTGGGCGTGATTCACTTGCGCGAGAAGCGGATTCCCCGCCCCCAGCAGGAAAGCAACCAATGGTACGGAAACAGCCTGAAGCATATGTCTAATTGCCCGATGCAGCTCTAAGCTGCCTACCTTGCTTCGATTTTACGACACGGGAAACAATCTCGGACACGGCAAACCATACATCCCTCGGCCGGCTGATGGTAAATTCCTGGCCCTTGAAGTATTTAACCGCGTTCCCGATGCTATCACGCCAGGGCATGTTTTGCGGATTCAGGTTGTAGTTGAGATAGAACACAGGCGATCCCAAATCCACTTCCTTGAGAGCCTCGGTTGGAACGTTCGCCTCCAGCATCGCCTTCGGCCCGGCGAAGATAAGCGCATCGGAACGGGTTTCCCCGCTCGTTTCCTTCCGGATCAAATCCGTGAGGAACTCGGTTTCCCCACGTTTCTGAGCCAGCTTTTTCACGTCCACCGTGCCGAGCTTCAGGGTTTCCAGCGCATCTCCCAGCTTCGGAAAGTCTATCTTCTCGGCTTCCTGCTGCCGGTAGACTACACGCTGCTCCTGCAAGTTGAACGCTACCACCGTGAACCTCTGGATTCGCGGGTCCCGCGAGATTGTCCTTAATATCGACACTAATGCCGACGTATCCACCGGCTGCAAGGTTGCAGACCGTGAATTCTGAGGCGCGAAGTTGACCAGCACCTTCACGGTAAGGTTCCCATCGGCGGTGTTGCGCTCCACGGGCGGCTCTTCGCGAAACTGCTCCGTCTCCGCGGCCCGAACCGTCAGCGGCGGGATACCCACGGTGAGCGTCTTGTCCCTGGCTTGAAGCTGTGCTTCCGTATCCCAATAATACGAGCACACGCGCTCACTGCGATCGCGCATCAGCCAGTCGACGTGGTATTTGCCCTCTCCCACGTCGAAAACGCCCTGCAGAAAGGCGTCGCCCTTTGCATCTTCTTCAATCGCCGGCACTTTCACACGCTGTGTGAAATACAGCGGCTCTTCTCTTCGTCCTTCGGCGGTGATCCGGAAGATGATTGTCAGCAGGTTCTCCGGCCCGGTAAGTTCCTGCATGGGCACGGTTACTTCGTATCCGGAATGAAATTTCAAATCGAACCCAAGGTTCGTTTTTGCCGGAGTTACCGTGCACGGGAGGTCTTTTCGAACCTCCTTCATCTCCATCACGGCCATGTCCGTATTGAACATGCGGACAATTCCCCCGGGCCCGCTACCGGTCATGAATTGCTGCGCGTCCGCGATGCTGACAGCGAATAACCATCCCCCTGCCATCATCCAGTGACCTAGATTCCGCATCGGCCAACCCTTCCGTGGCAAAAAACAACCTCGACCCTACCTCTGAGTATAAGACTAACCGAACAGGCGCCTGCTCAGAGGGTGGCTCAGGCGCCCATGCCGGTACACCTGTCGTGGGTGGTACGCGGCTCGTATGACGTATTATGCACCAAGTTTGGCAAACTGCAAATATCTCCGTCAGGTCGCGGCCCCCTCGTCGGGGTGAGAGACTGGAACCATGTTCTAGTTGGAACGTCTTATGCCTCCTACCATCGGTCAATACCTCAAAATCTGTAGAGACTTTGAACTCGAATTCGACCGCAACCGCCGCCTTCACGGCGCCCGCATCCGGTGCCGCCGCGGTTGTTCGGACTGCTGCCATCAGCTCTTCCAGATCACCGAGGTCGAAGCCGCGTGGATCTCTTATGGGAGCCTCCGCCTTTCCCCGGAACTCCGCGCCCGGCTTGTCTCCAAAGCGGAGTTGTACCTCGAAGCCCGCCGGTGCCTGGTGAGCCTCGGCGGGGAACCCGAAGCGTGGGGGAGTCTGCCATCCCCCGGCGCGCGTCTCGCCTGCCCGGCCCTCGAAGACGGAGCCTGCTCCATCTACGAATACCGTCCCCTCATCTGCCGCAAGTTTGGAATTCCGCTCTACAACCCCGACAAGCCCGGTAGGGTTTTTGCCTGTGAACTCAACTTCCGGAACGGGGAAGCCATCGACGACCCTCATCTGGTCCAGATCCAGTCCGCGATACACCACGAATGGAAGCAGGTCCAAATCGGCTACAACGAGGCTGGAGGCTACCGGGATTCCCATCCCATTACGGTCGCCAGGGCTATTCTCGAGGATTTTTCTCATTGCATCGAGCCCGCCGCGGAGGTGTGATACAGTGCAAGAGGTATGGCCTCCAAGAGCGTCAACAAGGTAATTCTCCTCGGCAATCTCGGCCGGGACGCGGAAACAAAATTCACCCCCAGCGGCGTCGCCCGAACCACCTTCTCCATCGCCACGACACGGCGCTATAAGGATTCGCAAACCGGGGAGTGGAAGGACGAAACCGATTGGCACAACATCGTCCTCTGGCGCTCGGAAAACGTCGCCAACTACCTCACCAAAGGCAAGCAGGTCTACATCGAGGGCCGCCTTCAGAGCCGCAGCTACGACGACAAGGACGGCAATAAGAAATACATAACCGAAGTCGTGGCTGACGAACTCATCCTCCTCGGCGGACGCGGCGGGGAAGCCGCTCCCGAGATGAGTTCCGGCATGGGCCAGGGCGGAAGTGTGGTCTCGATGCCCCGCTCCGCCATGGGCGGCGGCGGTTCGCGCGCAACGTCCACCCCCAGCGCGGAACCACAGTTCAACGACGTCGTTTCCGATGACGATGTTCCCTTTTAGAGATCACTGCTCAGGGCTTTCTCTGGGGCCGGTGTGTCATGAGACCCGAAAGCACGGGCGATTGGGATGAGGCGAAACGCCGCTGCCGTCTGACGGACGAAGAGGTTCGCATGGCAAGGGAACTGGGTTTCCAGCCGAAGACCCTGATCAGAAACATTCCTTCCCCCTCGCAAACCTGGAAACTCCCGGTGGCGGAGTGGGTGCGGTCGCTCTACGAGGAGAGGTTCGGCTCGGGAGAACCGCCGGCCGATGCCGTATCCGCCGCTGCTCCGCCATCACGGAGCGAGCCTGATAATCCGGACCACCCTTGGCCTGATAGACCAGTAATCGTACCGCCACGCCCACCGGAGGATTTCTTCGCTCTTGATGAAGAGTTCGATGACGCGGAGCCCCCGTTCTATGAGGGCATCTTTGAGCCTCCCTCAGATGAGGAAATCGAGGAAGACAACCACCGCATGGCCCGCCGTCAATGCCTGTTCCGCTGGGCCGCTCAAGCCATCGCCGTCGCCTTGAGCGAACTTCCGGAGGTGCTGGAGATTGCCGCTTTCGGCTCCGTGGCCAAACCGCTGAGACCCGAAGTTCCCCGCTTTTCCCAATACCGCCGCCACCGCATCAAGATTCTCCATGAGTGCGACGACCTGGATCTTGCCGTATGGATGGCATCCATGGACCGCCTCAAGGAACTGAAGCGCGCCATGAGCCGCGGGCTCTCTCTCGTCCAGGAAACCGCATTTGGCGGCGTCGCGCATCACCAGGTGGATGTCCACCTCTTTGATGCAACGGGCGCGTACAAGGGCCGCCTATGCTGTTTCGGCCAGTGCCCCAAACCCGGCAAGCAGGAATGTTTCGTCCCCCGCTGTGGAGACAAGCCATTCCTCCGCCAATTCTCTCGCTACCGGTTTCACTCCGACGAATTTCGAGAGGAACCCATGGTTCCGCTCCTGGACAGGGCGCGCGGTTTTCTCGTGCGTCTGCCCGTCATCGAGGAGCCCCCGGATTTCGATACCAGCCCCTACGACGAGGACGCACCGTTCTGATCCCGGTTACTTCTTTTACTTCGTCAAACACTCTGTCACCCCTGCATGACCACCAAATCCGTCGCGTCCCGCAAGACCTTCGGCAAGAGAAAGCGGGCCATCAGTTTCTCATCGTCGAGAGGCGGCAACCCTTCGTTCTCCTCCGCTCGCACCAGCCGCATCTGGAACTCTTCGCGCGAGGCCTGGGCATGGAGATGGCCCGTATCCGCGTTCAAATGCCTATGCTTGCACCCGATGCCAGAGGATCCCATCGCATGCTTCCCATTCCAGCCTTCTCCACGGCATCCTGGATAGTCTCCTGGATGCGATGGAAACTATAATCAACCGGGGCTAGAATGAGAACCCGCGCTCGCTGCATACATGCTACTGTACCGCCTCTTCTTCTTGAAGTCCTGGCGAATCGCATCCATTCGCGGCCCAGGCCACGGGCGCGCGGCTGCCGTGCCGCGAGCGCCAAGCCTCTCCCGGCGGGTCAGGCGGATTCGGCATTCGGAGGTTCCTTGACGCGTAAGCGCACGCCGCGGCCTCGGGCCTCTCCAGATGCAGATTGACGGCTGGAGAGGAGGAGGGTAGTCTGATAGGTAGTTAGCGAAGTAGGGAAGATGCGTTACTCGCCCTCCAAGCAATACCAATATGCCGGCGTCGCCGCTTTGGTGCTGGCGCTGTTCTGCGCCTGTTTTGCGATCAATTGGCCACTGGCGTGGGTTCCCACGGGGCTGTTTCTCGCCACGGGGAGTCTGATGATTCTGCTTGGCCTCATGCCGTCCATCGAGGTTCACGAGACGCACCTGGCGATCGGGAATCGGGTGATCGCCTGGGAGGAAATCCGGCGGCTGGACGGGACCGGCTTCGTCAGCCCGTTGCTGCTGAACATTACTTTGTCCACCGGCAGACGAATCCTTCTGGTTTATCCGGGAGGGCTCGATTCATCCAATGTGCTGCTGCGGCATTTGCGGCGCATGAGCAAGGCAGCCTTGATCGACGGGGTTCCGTATCCTCAGTTTTGGGGCGAAGCGCCCTCTCCGGCTCCGGAGCGCGCGGCTCTCCCCTCGCCCAAGTATCAGCTCCTGCTGCCCGAAGACGAAGCGGATGTGGAGCGCCTGTATCAGCGTCTGAAAGCGGTTGGGCGCCTGGACCGGCCGGACGAGAAGTAAAGACTTGCCTTGGCGGCGCGGGCGGGGACCTTTCTACTGGCTGCTTCCCGCGGTATTTTTCTTTCTTCTGTGCATCCTTCTCTGGAAGCCTTGCTTTCGGGCGCTGGGGGAATTTCTGGTGGACGCCGATAATCCCGAGAAAGCTCAAGCGGTGGTGGTGCTGGCCGGCGATGCCAGCGGCGAGAGGATTCTCAAAGGCGCCGGACTGATGCGCGACGGTTATGCGCCGAAGGTCATCGTGAGCGGACCGGACCGCTACTACGGCCGTTCCGAGGCCGATTTGGCCATTGAATTCGCGATTCGCAGGGGCTTTTCCGCATCCTCTTTCGAACCCGTGATCCACCAGGCGGATTCCACCAGAGAAGAGGCCAAGGTGATCTGGGCTTTGCTGCGCAAAGAAGGAATCAGAAGGTTTCTGGTGGTCACCAGCGATTTTCACACGCGCCGCGCCAAGCGGATCTACCGCTCGGTGGCGCAAGGAGCGCAGTTTCGAGTGATTGCCGCCCCGGTGTGGAATTTCTCTCCGGACTCGTGGTGGATTTCCCGGCCGGCGCGGAAGGTATTTTTCATGGAATGGACGAAGACGTTTGCGGATTGGGCGGGGATCTAGCCGATGATTGACGCGGCGCGGAAGTTATGGCCCTATCTGTGGCGCCACCGGCGCGGCCTCATCCTGGGATTCGGCGCGTTGATTGTGAAGGACCTGTTCGTGGTGGGGCAGCCCGTCCTGATCAAAGCGGGGATTGATTCGCTCATGGGCGGGTTTTCCCTGCGAACTCTGGTCTATCTTGCCTTGGGGCTGATTCTGCTATCCGCATTGAAGGGCGTCTTCCAATACTGGATGCGGATCACCCTGGTGGGCATATCGAGAGACGTGGAGTTCGACCTGCGGAACGATCTCTACGCGCACCTGCTCACCATGTCGCCGGATTTTTTCGCGCGCTACCGCACGGGGGACATTCTGTCACGCTCGACCAGCGATCTGAACGCGGTGCGCATGATGCTGGGGCCCGGCGTCATGTACTGGGCCGAGACTATGTTCACCTTCCTGCTGGCGCTCGTTGTGATGTTGAGCGTCGATTGGCGCCTGACGCTGATCGCGCTTTCGCCGGCTCCGCTGGTGAGCATCGCGGTTGTTTTCTTCGGCCAGCGGATTCATGCACGATTTGAAAAAATCCAGCGCCAGTTTGCCGAGATCAGCAGCCGTGTGCAGGAGAACCTGGCGGGGATGCGCATGGTGCGCGCCTACGCTCAGGAGGACGCGGAACTTGCCTTGTTCGATTCCCTCAACAAGGACTACGTGGACCAGAACATTCGCCTCGCGCGGATCAGCGGGTTGTTCATGCCGCTGCTCCAGTTTCTGATCGGCATCACGTTCCTGCTGGTATTGTGGGCCGGCGGCTACGCGCTGCTCGAGAAGCGAATTACGCTGGGCAGTTTCGTGATGTTCAACACCTACATGGGCATGCTGATCTGGCCGATGATCGCTTTCGGATGGGTGATCAACCTGATCCAGCGGGGAATGGCGAGCTTTGCGCGGATTGACGACATGATTCACCAGAAGCCCCGCATTGCGGCTCCAAAAGAACCCGCGCGCCTCGACGCGCCTGTTCGAGGGGAGGTGGAGTTTCAAGACGTCGTCCTGGAAGGCGCTTCGGGCATGGCGCTCGCCGGTGTTTCTCTTCGAATCGAGGCGGGGCAAACCGTGGCCATTGCCGGCCATACGGGATGCGGAAAGACGTCGCTGGCGCAGATGATTCCGCGCATGACGGACCCGAGCAGCGGCACGGTGCTGCTCGACGGGGTTGATGTGCGCCGGTTCGATCCGCGCCAACTGCGGCGTCACATCGGATTTGTGCCACAGGAGACGTTTCTGTTCAGTTGCACGGTAGCGGAGAACATTGCGCTCGGCGTCCCTTCGGCGACTCGGGAGCAGATTGAAGAGGCTGCCGCGATCGCCGGATTGGGGCCCGACCTTGCCTCCTTCCCGAACGGGCTCGACACGGTGGTGGGAGAGCGGGGGATTACACTGTCGGGCGGACAAAAGCAGCGTACGGCGATTGCGCGCGCCATTCTGCGCAACCCGCAAATTCTGATTCTTGACGATGCGCTTTCGAGCGTCGATACGGTGACGGAGGAGCGGATACTTTCCGGGCTATCGCGCGTGCTGGAAGGGCGGACGACGATTCTGATTTCCCATCGCGTTTCGACCATCCGCCAGGCGGACGTGATCTACGTGCTGGATCACGGAAGGATCGTCGAGCAGGGGACGCATGATCAACTGCTGGCGCGCGGCGGCTATTACGCCGAGTTGCATGAAAAGCAGTTGCTCGAAGAGGAGTTGGAGGCGATTTGAGTTACCTCCCTTGCGTCAGTCTACTGCGTCTTCACAGGGTCCGCGGGGCGCCGGGGTAGGGTTTTCGGATTCTGTTCGAGGCGCTTGAGAATTTCCTTGACGCCGCGCTCCAGTTGAGGATCATGGCCCTCGATGACGGACTTGGGATCATTGTCAACCACGATGTCCGGTTCGACGCCCTTTCCTTCGATAATCCAGGCGCCGTCCGTCGAGGCGTGAGCGAACTCCGGCACGTTGACCGTGCCGCCGTCAATCAAACCACCGCGGTTGGTGATGCCGATGACGCCTCCCCAGGAACGTTTTCCGATGAGCGGGCCAAGCCCTGCCTTTCGGAACATGTAGGGGAACAGGTCGCCGTCGGAGGCGGACTCTTCGTTGAGCAGGCATACCAGACTTCCGTTGAACGCCTGTTGCGGATAAGTGTTTGCGAACCCGTCGTTGCGGCTGAAGACCGTGGCGAGCAGCGTGCGGCGAAGACGCTCGACGAGCATGGAGGAGACATTACCGCCTCCGTTGCCCCGGTCGTCAATGATGATGCCCTCTTTGCGCATCTGGCCGAAGTAATACTTGATAAATTCGCGAATGCCGTTCGCGCCCATGTCGGGGACGTGGATATAGCCCACGCGGCTGTTGGTCAATTTGTCCACCTTGCGCCGGTTGGCGGTGACCCATTCGAGATAGATCAGGTTCTGTTCGCTGGTGAGCGGATTCACCGCCACCTCTCTCGCCCCGTTCTTATCCGGGGCGCCGTTCAGCAGAAGGTGTACGGGATGATCCGCCTTCCCGCGCAGCAGCTTGTAGGGATTCGTGGGGGCGGCAAGGTCTTCGCCATCAATGGCCAGAACATAATCGCCCACCTTTGCATTCACTCCAATCTCCGTGAGCGGGGAGCGGTAGATGGCTTCTTCGTTCTGTCCCTCGAAGATCCTGCTGATGCGGTAGCGGCCGCTCGCTTCATCCAGTTCGAAGCGCGCTCCCGGCAGGGCCACGGGCGCGCGCCTGGGGATGTCGAAATCGCCGCCGTCGATATAGGCGTGGCTGACATTCAGTTCCGCCACCATTTCCCCCATGACGTAGTTGAGATCATAGCGGTGGCCCACATATTCCAACTGCGGCTGATACTGGCGGCGCAGCGCGTCCCAATCGTAGCCGTTCATGTTCTTCACGTAGAAGAAGTCGCGGTAACGGCGCCAGACTTCGTGGAAGATCTGGGACCATTCAAGCGACGGCACACGATCGACGCCGAGGTTCGAAACATTTACGCTCTTCTGCGTGTCCTTGCCTTTGGGTGTGGCGTCATATACGTTCAGAGCCTGTCCCTGGCGCACTACCAGCTTGTTTCCGGAGAAGGAAACGCCCACTGCGGCGATGCCTTCCGCGATCACGCTCTCCTTGCGTTCGGCAATGCTGAAAATCGCCAGATCCGGCTGCTTGTCGGGATCGCGGCCATAGAATGAGTTTCCCGCGCGAGTGTAGATGAGGTGACCCTTGATGGCGCCGAGGCCCGTGTAGTTGGCAGCGGGCAGGGGCACTCGCGCCACGCGGGATTCGATGCCGTCGAAATCGATACGAAACTCAGGCTTGGCTTCTTTCTTCTCCGGTTTCGCCTCGATCTTTACTTCGTCGCTCCTCGGCGGGAAGGGGTGCGGCGTGTCCGTGCGCAGCGCCATGGCGAAGATGCCGCGATTCCGGGCGCCGGCGAAGTTCCATTCAAGATCACTGAGCAGCGGCGCGTATTCGCGCACGCTGAGGAAATAGACGTAGTTGCCTTCGGGATCCCAGGCGGGCTGCGTGGAGTCGAACAGTTCGCCGGTAACCTGGCGCAGTTTGTTCTCTTTCTCGCTCCAGATGTTGATGGTGGTATTGTCCGTGCGGTTGCTCAAACTGAAGGCAAGATAGCCGCTGTCCGGGGACCACTCGAAGTCCTGAAGGTTGCCGCGGGGATCTTGCGCCACGCGCCGCAACGACTTGTCCGCGATGGTGAGCACGTAGAGCTCGCCGTCCTTGTTCGAGAAGGCGATCTTCTTGCCATCCGGCGACCATTGGGGACGGTAGCGCATTTCATGGCCGTTGGTTGTCAGTTGGTCGAGCGCGCTGGAGCCGTCCTGGCTGATGAGGTACAGTTCCTCTTCACCGCTACGGTCAGAGAGGAAGGCGATCTTGCTTCCATCCGGGGACCACGTAGGCCACTTGTCGTTCGCCCCGGACGACTTCGTGAGGTTGCGGATAGGGCCGTGTTCCACGGGGAGAGTGAAGATATCGCCGCGGGCGGTGAGCAGGACTCGCTCGCCTTTCGGGCTGAGGCCGATGGTTCCGATCTGCGCCGCTACGTTCTTGGGAGCGGGCCTGCTGGCCACACCGTCGTAGGGAACCTGGATATGAATCGGGCGTGGCTTGGAGCCCGGTTTCACGTCAATGATCTGCAACTCGCCATCGAGTTCGTAAACGATCCGGCCATCGTTCGCCTTGCTCGGCCAGCGCACGTCCCACTCTTTGAATTCAGTGAGCGGGCGTGTTTTTCTGCTGGCGGGATCGAACTCGTAGAGGTTCAGCTTGCCGGTGCGGTCGCTGGCGAAGTAGATC